>DASRQW010000408.1 GCA_035696245.1 Longimicrobiaceae bacterium
ATGCTGGGCGGCTTTCTGGGGCGCAAGGGCGATGGCGAGCCCGGAATCCAGTCGATCTGGACGGGATTCCGCCGCCTCATGGACTTCACCCTCGCCCTCCAGCGCCTGCGCGCCTCACCCGCACTTGTGGGTAATGGGTAGAAACTGCCTGGGGGAGGGAGCCTCGGTGTCGCGGGCGGAGGGCTCCGCTGCTCGTCGGCAATCGGCTACTGATACGGAATGCGGGTAGATCGCGTTGCCTTCGCGGAGTCTCGCCGAAGCGATTCGGACCATCGGTAGCAGCCCACACCGGTGGGCTTCGTGCCGTCGTAGCCCGCGGCTTTAGCCGCCAGGGCGATGCTGGCCGCACCGATTCTCCCCGGATTTCGTACGAATCTGACGGCCTCTCGCGCTACGGCGTGAGAGGCCGGTTTCGCCTGCTGTCGCGAAGCCGCCGTGGCGGACGCTGCGGACGGGCGGGCACGGCGCTTGACCTGTGGGATGGCTCATCGACCGTGCGGCTGGGTGGCCGGGGCGGGAGCGGTGCCGGCGTGCGGAGGTGCGCGGCGGATGAGCTACGTTCGGGACGAGAGGGGACGCGTGGGGATGATGAGAGAGGTGATGGGGGCGCTCGCCGCGCTGGCGGTGGCGGTGGCCTGCGACCGGAGCACGCCGCCCATGAAGCCGGCGGAATTGGCGGCGGTGGTGCCCTCGGTGGGGCCGGGGGACTCGACTGCGGTGCTGGTGGGGGCGGGCGACATCGCGGACTGCCGCTCGCGCGGCGCGGAGGAGACGGCGCGGCTCATCGACGGCATCCCCGGCGCGGTGATGGCGGTGGGCGACCTGGCTTATCCGCGCGGCACCGTGGAGGACGTGCGCCGCTGCTACCGGCCCACATGGGGCCGCTTCCGCGACCGGACCTTTCCGGCGCTGGGCAACCACGACGTGGTGGCGCGAGGTGCGGCGGGCTACGTCGGCTTCTTCGGCGAGCGGCTGCGGGCGCTGGGCCCCGCGGCGGCAGACCCGGCGCGCGGCTGGTACAGCTACCGGCTGGGTGCGTGGCACGTCGTCGTCCTCAACAGCAACCCGGCTTCGGTCGATTCGGCGCAGGTGCGATGGCTGCGGGAAGACCTTCGCGCGAACCGGCAGCCGTGCACGCTGGCGTACTTCCACCATCCGCGCTTCACCTCGGGCCCGCACGGCGACGCCGGGTGGATGCAGCCCATCTGGCAGGCGCTGTACGACGGGGGCGTGGACGTGGCGGTCGCCGGGCACGACCACGACTACGAGCGCTTCGTGCCCATGGACGCGGCGGGGCGGCCGGACGAGGCGCGCGGCATCCGCTCGTTCGTGGTGGGTACCGGCGGCGCCGAACGGCGGCGCATCCGCTCGGTAGATGCGGGCAGCGTGGCGCGCATGGACGACACCTTCGGCGTGATCCGCTTCGTCCTGCGCCCCGGCACGTACGAGTGGGACTTCATCCCCACCGGCCGCGCCAACCAGAGCATCGACCACGGCAAGGGCACCTGCCACTGACCACGGGGAAATGCCGGCGATCCCGCCGCAGAACCGAGACAGTGCCTCGTCTCCGGCAGGGGCCGACCCGCGTGCCGGCTCGCGTTTCCGTCGCCTCACCCGTAAGTCGGACGATGCGATGCATCGGCCGCCTGACCGCTGGAGCGTTGAGGTTCATCGTCGTTTGTAATGCCGCAGCCGCGATACATCCGCAGCGCCGACGCG
>DASRQW010000409.1 GCA_035696245.1 Longimicrobiaceae bacterium
TGCTCGCGCGCGCGCTGACCGGCGGCATCCGCTTCTACCGGCGCGCCATCTCGCCGCTCATGCCGCCGTCGTGCCGCTTCTACCCCACCTGCTCGGCATACGGGCTGGAGGCGATCGAGCGGTACGGCGCCGGGCGCGGCACGTGGCTCACGGTGCGGCGGCTGGCGCGGTGCCACCCCTTCTGCAAAGGGGGGTACGACCCGGTGCCGCTCCCCCCGGCCGATTCGCCGCGGGCGTAGGCCGCCCTGCATCTCCCGGCTCGTCCCCGACACTTCTCACGGATTGAACGCATAGATGGAAAAGCGGATCCTGCTGGCGCTGGTCATGGCGATGGGCGTGATGCTCGCCACCAACTGGCTGTTCCCCCCCAAGCGCCCCGTGGCCGACGCGCCTCCGGCCGCCGTCGCCGCCGCGGCCGCGCGCGCGACCAACGCCGGCCCCGCGCAGGCCATGCCCGCCGTCCCGGCGCAGACGGTGACCGTCACCTCGCCCCTGTACCGCTACGGCTTCTCCACCCGCGGCGGCGCGCTGGTGGAGGCGCGGCTGCTCAAGTACGCCTCGTACGTGAACAAGGGCCAGCCCGTGCAGCTCGTGCCCGAGGGCGCGCTGGACGTGCTGGCGCACCGCGTCGCGCTCGGCGGCGACACCGTCGACCTGCGCGGCGCACCGTTCACGGCAAGCGCGGCGTCGCTGGACCTGAAGCCCGCTGGCGGCCCGCAGGAGCTGCGCTTCACCTACGCGCCCCAGGGCGGCGTGGGCGCGGAGATCGTCTACACCTTCCGGCCCGACAGCTACGTGGTGGGCATCCGCGGCCGCCTGCTGGGGGTGACGGGCCGCGCGGCGCTGCTCACGGACCTGGGCCCCGGCCTGGCGCACCACGACGCGCGCGAGCACGGCTCCGCGCAGGAGCTGGCCGTCGCGGGCTGGAACTCCACCGCCAGCAAGCTGGACGACCGCCTGCTGCACAAGGTGGAAGGCACCGACACCATCGGCGGGCCGCTCGCGTGGGCCGCCGTGAAGGACCGCTACTTCCTCATCGCGCTCATCCCCGCGGGCGCCGAGCGCTTCGACCGCGTGCTGCTGCGCGACACGGCGGACTTCATCGTGCAGCCCCCCACCGGCAGCAGCGACAAGCCCGAGGTCTTCCCCCGCGCCAACGCCACGGCCGTGCTGCCGCTGCCGGCGGACGGCGCCTTCGCCTTCGAGGCCTACCTGGGCCCGCAGGAGTACTCGCGCGTGGCCGCCGTGGGCCATGACCTGGACGAGGTGAACCCGTACGGCTACCGCTGGCTGCGGCCGGTGGTGCGGCCCATCGCCGCGTTCCTGCTGTGGGTCGTGAACGAGGCGCATCAGCGCTGGGGCCTGGCGTACGGCTGGATCTTGGTGCTGGCCGGCATCGCCATGCGTGTGATCACGTGGCCGCTGAACGCCCGGGCCATGCGCGCGCAGATGAAGAACATGGAGATGCAGCCCATCCTCCAGGCGCGCACCAAGGAGCTGCAGGATCGCTACAAGAACGACCCGGCCAAGCAGCAGCAGGAGATGTTCGCGCTGTACAAGGAGCTGGGCGTGAGCCCCTTCTCCATGCTGTCGGGCTGCCTGCCCATGCTGGTGCCCATGCCGGTGCTGATCACGCTCTTCTTCGTGTTCCGCAGCGCCATCGAGTTCCGCGGCACCTCGTTCTGGTGGCTGCCGGACCTGTCGCTGGCCGACCCGTGGCACGTCCTGCCCATCTTCCTGGTGCTGAGCATGTTCGCGCTCCAGTGGGTGAGCACGCGCATGAGCGGCATGGAGCAGAACCCGCAGGCGCAGACCATGATGTACATCATGCCGCTCATGATGGGCTTCCTGTTCTTCCGCTTCCCGTCGGGCCTGAACCTGTACTACGCGACCACGAACCTCGCGAGCCTGCCCCAGCAGCTGCTGATCGCGCGCGAGCGCAAGAAGGCCAGTGCGGCGAAGAAGGCGGAAGAGGCGGCCAGCAAGCCCCCGTCGCGCGGCTCGCCCGGCGGCAAGACCGGCGCGCACCGCGTGAAGCCTCGCCGCTGACCCGGACGGCTTCCACCCGGCATGACGAAGAAGCGCCCGCCCCTCGCGATCTGACGGGCGGGCGCTTCTTCGTCGGCCGATGCTGCAAAGCTAGGCTGGGCTCAGCCGCGGACGCGGGCCACGTCTTCCATCATCCGGAAGGGCTGGAACTCGCAGCCGGCGGTGACGGGCAGGTACAGCACGTCCGTCGGTGCCGACTTGTCGTGCGTGCGGTACACGGGCACGCCGCGGTACTCGCCTACGCGCACGGCCTCCGTCTGCGTGAGCGGCTGCGTCATCCCGAACTTCACCCAGCGACGGCCTCCGAACCGCACCGCCTCGCCGTCCACGAACCAGCGCTGCGTGCCCGCGTACGTCACCGTGTCCGCAAGCACGACGGGCACCGGCGCGCGCAGGTGCGCCACGGCGGGCTGGGGGCGCGACGCGAGTGGGAAGAGCAGTGTACCCAGCGCCAGGAGGGCGGCTCGGCTCATGGAATACGTGGCCGGAAGACGGTGTGGACGGGGACGTCGAGAGGGCAGACGCGGCTCTCCGCCAAGCGCAGCATCCGTGCCCGGTGCAGTACGCGCGTAAACCCTTGCAGCACAACGAATCTTGCGTGAGATGCACGGCCGGGTGTGCCGAGAAGGCAACACCTCATGTTCCCGTCCGGTAACATCTTGCCGAGGCGGCGCATCACCCTGACTGCTTCGGGCGCGGGGAAACGGAATGAAAGGATGAGATTCGCATCCCGTCGGGTCAGGCGCTTCCCCCGCCGCCGCCTTGCCGCGCGCGCGGGAACTCGCGATCCTCTCCGGATGGACAACCAGCCAACTATCTCCGGAAACCCGTTCGGCGACACCATCGCCGCCATCGCGACGGCACCTGGCCGCGGAGCGGTGGCGATGCTGCGTGTGGCAGGACCGCGGGCGCTCGCCGTCGTCCAGCGCCTTACGGGGCGTCAGGAAGCCCCACAGGCGCGCGTGCAACGGCTGGCCGCCCTGCGGCACCCGGAGACCGGCGAGCTGCTGGATCGCGCGCTGGTGGCCTTCTTCCCCGCCCCAGCGAGCTACACGGGCGACGACACGGTGGAGATCTCCACCCACGGCGGTGCGCTCACCCCGCAGCTCGTGCTCGATGCGCTGCTCGCCGCCGGCGCCCGCCCCGCGCAACCCGGTGAGTTCACGCGCCGTGCGTACCTGAATGGCAAGCTGGACCTGCTCCAGGCCGAGGCGGTGGGCGACCTGATCGACGGCCGCTCGCGTGCCCTGCACCGTGCCGCCGTGCACCAGATGGAGCGCGGCCTCTCGCGCCGCGTCGAGGAGCTGCGCGCGGCCATCATCGGCGCCGAGGCGCTGCTCATCTACTCCATCGACTTCCCCGAAGAAGACGAGCCGCCCGTCCCGCCCGCCCGCATCCGCGCCGCGGTCGAAGACGTGCTCGCCCGCATCGACGCGCTGCTCGCCACCGCGCCCGAGGGAGAGATGCTGCGCGAGGGTGCACTCACGGTACTCGCCGGCCGCCCAAACTCCGGCAAGTCGTCGCTCTTCAACGCGCTGCTGGGCACCGAGCGCGCGATCGTCACGGAGGTCCCCGGTACCACGCGCGACGCGCTGGAGGCGTCCATGTCGGTAGATGGGTATCCGTTCCGGCTGGTGGACACCGCCGGTCTGCGCGAGACGGCCGATCGCGTGGAAAGCATCGGCATCGAAGTCGCGCGCCGCTACCTGGCCGCCGCCGACCTGGTGCTCTTCTGCGCAGAGGCGGGACGTGAGATGGAAGACGACGAGCGCGCCTTCCTCTCCGGGCTTGACCCAGGCCGTGTCGTCCTCGTCCGCACCAAGGCCGACTGTGTCGCATCTGCGGAGGCGACTCTGGACGCGGGTGATCCGGCAACGGACTATCGGGAGATGGATGATACTGCATCCCTTTCGACCGCCGCCGTCTCCGCATCCACCGGCGATGGGCTTCCGGAGTTGCGCGCTGTGCTGCTGCGGAAAGCGTTCGGAGGAATCCTGGGCGACCCCGGAGAGGCACCGCTCGTCACGCGGGAGCGCCACGCCCGCGCCCTCCGCGCCGCCCGCGACGAGGTCGCCCAGTTCGCCGGCGCGTTCGCCGCCGGCATCCCGATGGAGTTCGCCGCGACGCACCTCCGCGCGGCCGTCGGCGCCCTCGAGGACCTCGTCGGCGTCGTCACGGTGGACGACCTCCTCGACCGCGTCTTCGGCGACTTCTGCGTCGGTAAGTGACCTGTCGGTAAGTTGCCACCGGAGTCACGGGCCCATATGGGCTGCTCTGTCCGTATCGACGTTCGATGTTGCAGATGGTGGCGATGACGTCATCTGTACATCGCGGAGAGGTGTCTCAGACGTATTTGCAGGAGTTCTGGCTGGCGGACGCGAAAAAGCGCCCTCAGAATCGTTTCTGAGCGCGCTCGGTGTGTTTTCCGTGCTCCTGTACTCCCCGTCCGCAGATCGCGCCCTACAGCCGTGATTCTGCTCGTTGTTTGTTCGGGTCGTGTTCGGGAGATTTCAGCCTCGCAGGATGCTGAAGCCGCTCGCTTGGGGTGCGTGGGCGGCGGCGACCTCCTCCACGTTCTCCACGTGCGCACCGCGCGGGCCGTGGCCGAGCATCCGGACCATCTCGTGGAACGCCGCATCGTCGCCGCGGAGGTGGACCTCCACCGAGCCGTCCGGCAGGTTGCGGACGCTGCCCTCCAGGCCGAGGCGGGTGGCCTGGGAGCGGGTCCACCAGCGGAACCCCACTCCCTGCACCCGGCCCCGAACCCGGAAGGCCGCCTCCTTCACCGCGCCCTAGAAGTTCTCGCGGTGGCTCGGCTCGCGGTGCGGCATCGCCCCGCCCTGCGACGTGCCCGCCGAAGACGACGCGCCGCCGTACGCTTGCTGGGACGAGGAGCCGCCCGTGGAGCCGCCCTGCGAGCTTCCGCCGAACGACGAGCGCGACGAGCCGCCGCCGCCCAGCTGCTTCTCCAGCGAACCCAGCAGCGACTGAAGGAACCCGCCGCCCTGGCCGCCTGCCTGCTGCCCGATGAGCATGCGCGCCTCCTGTGCCACGGCGGCGCTCAGACCGCCCATCACGGCGCCCTTGAGTTGGCTCTTGGCCTGCGACACCGCGCCGATGCGCTGGCCCGGGTTGTCGCTGCCCGCGAGCAGGAAGCCCACGCCGAACGCGATGCCCAGCGCCGGAAGCGGGTTCTCGCGCACCTTGTTCAGTACGCCGTGCTCCTCCAGCATGCCCTCGGCGCTGGTCATGGCGCCGCTCAGCCGCTGGCGCGCCTGCCCCGCCAGCTCCGGCGCCCGCTCGCGCGCCTGGCCCACCAGGCCCTGCACACGCTCGCCGACCTGCCCGGCCAGCTCGCCGGCGCGCTCTCGCACCTGCCCCGCCAGCTCACCCGCGCGGTCGCGAGCCTGTCCTGCCAGCTCGCCGGCCCTGTCGCGCGCCTGGCCCGCCATGTCGCCCGCCTGGCCGCCCAGGTTGGAGGCGCCGTCCTTCACGCCGTCGGCCAGGCCGCCCAGCCGGTTCATCGCCTTCTCCTTGAGGCCCTGCGCCTCGTCGGCGTCGGCGAAGCCCAGCGCACCGTACTCGCCCGCCGTGGAGCCCGAGACGCTGCCGGCGCCGCTCAGGCCGGTGGTCCCGCCCAGGTCCGAGGCGCCGCCCAGGCCCGCGCCCGTGGCGCCCATCGAGCCGCCGGTGTGAAGCCCGCCGTGCACCTCGGCCGACCCGCCGGTGTCCATCCCGCTGCCGGTGTAGCCGGTGCCGCCTACAGGCGTTTCGCCTGCTGAATCTCGCTCTGCACCCATTGCTTGTCCTCCTTCAAGGTTCGAATCGTCTGGTCGGGGGCGAGCGAGTCGTGCTTGAGGTTGGCCAGGAACTTCTTGGCCATCACCCCGCCCACGATCAGGAACAGCGCGCCCACGATGAGGGCCCCCAGCCACAGGCGGCCGAGCGCCTCGCCCACCAGCAGCACCAGGAACAGGATCAGCACCAGCACGCCGACCAGGGCGGTCACGCCGCCCACCGCGACCATGGCCGCATCGCGGGCGACGCCCTTCACGTTCTCGCGCATCTCGGCCTTGGCCAGCGCGACCTCCTGCTTCACCAGCGTGGCGCTGTCCTGGGCGAGCTGCCGGAACAGGTCGCCCAAGGCGGGCTCGGCCCCGGAGGGACCAGCCGCGCCCATGTCGCCAGCGCTACGGGTGACGTGGATGTCATCCACCATCGGGCAGTCTCCCGGTTAGCGGAAGATCTTCCCGACCACCCACCCGGCCGCGACGGCCACCAGGATGGTCTGCAGAGGCTTCTCTCGCGCCATCCGCGACAGGTCCTCCTGCAGCGAGCGCACGTCCGCGTCGCGGAGGTAGCGCGCGGCCGACTCCATGCCCCCGGCCGCGGTCTGCGCCACGCCCGTCGCGCGGCCCATCACGCCCTCGGCGCCCTGCTGCCCCTCGGCCAGGTGGCCGAGGCGGTCGGCGGCCTGGTGCAGCCCCCCGGCCAGCCCCTCGATCGCGCTGTTGGCCTTCTCCTCCACCTGCCCCAGCGCGGCGCTCACGCCGCCCTCGGCCGTCTGCGTCCCCCCGGACGAGCTTCCGCCCGCCGAGTACCCACCTGCCGAGGAGCCGCCGGACGAGGATGAGCCGTACGCGGAGCTGCCCGCCGACCCGGAGCCCGTGGAGCCGCCACTGCTGCTACCGACCGACGAGCCGCCACCGGACGACGTACCCGCCGAGCCCGTGCTGCCCATGCCGGACGTGGTGCCCGAGCCGTACGCGCCCGTCGAGGCGCCCGATCCGTACGACGTGCCCGTCCCGCTCCCGCCGAGGCCCGACGAGGCGCCCGTGGAGCCCGCGCCGCTGGTCGAGCCCAGCCCGCCCGTAGAGCCGGTCGCGCCGCTGCTGCTCCCGGTGGAGCCGTAGCCGCCGGAGCTTCCGGTCGAGCCAGTGCCCGAGGAACCGCCCGTAGAGCCGCTGCCGGTCGAGCCATAGCCACCAGTCGATCCCGTCGAACCGGAGCTCGTCGAGCCGGTGGAGCCCGAGCCCGTCGATCCCGTGGTGCCGCTGCTAC
>DASRQW010000410.1 GCA_035696245.1 Longimicrobiaceae bacterium
GCGATGAGGCGCTGGAACTGGCCCACGTGCTCGATGGGCGTGCCGCCGACCGCCACGATCACGTCGCCCGCGCGGAGGCCGGCCCGCTGCGCGGCGCTGCCGGCCGGGAACGCCTGCGCGACCACGCCGTAGATGCGCGGCAGCTTGAAGACCACCGCGTCCTCCGGCGTCACCTCCGTGACCTGCACGCCCAGCGCGGGGCGCCGCACGCGGCCGTAGCGCACCAGGTCGTCCGCGATCCGCTTCGCCAGGTCGATGGGAATCGCGAAGCCGTAGCCCGCGTAGAAGCCGGTGGACGAGGCGATGGCGGAGTTCACGCCCACGACCTCGCCGCGCAGGTTCACCAGCGGCCCGCCGGAGTTGCCCGGGTTGATGGGGGCGTCGGTCTGGATGAAGTCCTCGATCGCCCAGGGGCTGTTGCCGTTGTTCTGCTGGAGCAGCCCGCCCAGCGCCCGTCCCTTCGCGCTCACGATGCCGGAAGTGACCGTCGTCCCCAGGTCCAGCGGGTTGCCGATAGCCAGCACCCACTCGCCGATGCGCGCCCCTTCCGACCTTCCGAGCCTCGCCGCCGGAAGCTGCCCGCCGCTCACGCGGATCACGGCGACGTCCGTGTTCGGGTCGCGGCCCACCAGCGTGGCCTGGAGCTGCCGGTTGTCCTGGAGCACCACGGTGAGCCGGTCCGCTCCGGCGACCACATGGTTGTTCGTGAGGATGAGGCCCGACGGGTCGATCACGAATCCGGAGCCGCTGGAGACCTCCGGCACGTCCGGCTGCTCGTCCGGGAGACGGAGGTAGGGGAGCGCGCGCCGCACCTCGTCCGGCACGCGCCCGCCGCCAGCCGGGCCGGGGGACGTCTTCTCGGCCTGGATGGAGACCACGGCGGGCGTGACCGACTCCGCGATGGTGATGAACGCGTCGCTCAGGTCCGCCACTGGCTTCACATCACGCCGCGAGGGCGTGGCCGTCTGGCCCGGCTGCGCGGCGGCCAGCGTGCCGCGCGTGGAGCCCATGCCCGACGCGGCGACGATGCCGCCCGCGAAGGCCGCCACCGCCAGCGCCCCGGCGGCGCCCCTGCTTCGTACCTGGTGCAGCATCGGATGCATTCGGGTGAGGGTGGCGCGACGGCGGGTGCGCAGGGGCACGGGAGATGGAAGGCGGTGCGGCCGCGCATCTCCCGAAGCTTACGGCGGACGAGGGAGGCCCGCAAAATCCCGGCCCCGCCTCCCTAGTGTCGGGAGACGGGGCCGGGACGTGACGAGCGCCGGAGGAGGGCGCGGGTACTGCAACTTCCTGTGGGCGGCTTCCTACTTGTTGTCGTCCACGATCTCGTAGTCGGCGTCGACCACGTCGTCGGCGCCGCGCGAAGCGTTGGCCTGGGCCGTCGCGTCGTCCGCGAAGCCCGCGCCCGCCGTGGCGCCGCCGCTGAACCCGGCGTCCGCACCGGCGGCACCCGCGCCCTCGGCCTGCTGCGCGGCGTAGATCTGCGCGCCGGCGGCGCTGTAGGCGTTGCTCAGCTCCTCGGTGGCGCTGCGCACCTCGGCCACGTCGTCCTGCTTGAGCGCCTTGCGGGCGCGCTCCAGCGCGGCGTTGAGCGTGTCCTTGGCGCCCTGGTCTATCTTGTCCTCCCACTCCTTCATGTTCTTCTCCACCTCGTACGTCAGCGAGTCGAGGCGGTTGCGCGTCTCGATGGTCTCCCGGCGCGACTTGTCCTCGGCCGCGTGCGCCTCGGCGTCCTTGACCATCTTGTCGATCTCCGCCTCGCTCAGGCCGCTCGAGGCCTCGATGCGGATCTTCTGCTCCTTGCCCGTGGCGCGGTCCTTGGCCGACACGTGCAGGATGCCGTTGGCGTCGATGTCGAACGTCACCTCCACCTGCGGCATGCCGCGCGGTGCCGGCGGGATGCCCGTGAGCTGGAATTTGCCGATGGTCTTGTTGTACATCGCCATCTCGCGCTCGCCCTGCAGCACGTGGATCTCCACCGTGGTCTGGTTGTCCTCGGCCGTCGAGAACACCTCGCTCTTCTTGGTGGGGATCGTGGTGTTGCGGCCGATGAGCGTGGTGAACACGCCGCCCAGCGTCTCGATGCCCAGCGACAGCGGGGTCACGTCGAGCAGCAGCACGTCCTTCACGTCGCCCGCCAGCACGCCGCCCTGGATGGCGGCGCCGATTGCGACCACCTCGTCGGGGTTCACGCCGCGGTGCGGCTCCTTGCCGAAGAACGCCTTCACCACCTCCTGGATCTTGGGGATGCGCGTGCTGCCGCCCACCAGGATCACCTCGTCGATGTCGGTCGTCTTCAGGCCCGCGTCCTTGAGCGCCTGCTCCATGGGCGGGATGGTGCGCTGCACCAGGTCGTCCACCAGCGACTCGAACTTGGCGCGGGTCAGCGTCACGTTCAGGTGCTTGGGCCCTTCCTGCGTGGCCGTGATGAAGGGCAGGTTGATGTCGGTCGACATGGTGGTCGACAGCTCCATCTTCGCCTTCTCGGCGCTCTCCTTGAGGCGCTGGAGCGCCATGGGGTCCTTGGAGAGGTCGATGCCCTGGTCCTTCTTGAACTCGGCCACCAGCCAGTCGATGATCCGCTGGTCGAAGTCGTCGCCGCCGAGATGGCCGTCGCCGCTCGTCGAGCGCACCTCGACCACGCCGTCGCCGACGTCGAGCAGCGAGACGTCGAACGTGCCGCCGCCGAGGTCGTAGACGAGCACGGTCTCCTGGCCCTTCTTCTCGAGCCCGTAAGCGAGCGCGGCGGCAGTCGGCTCGTTGATGATCCGCAGCACCTCGAGGCCGGCGATCGTGCCGGCGTCCTTGGTGGCCTGGCGCTGGGCGTCGTTGAAGTACGCCGGGACCGTGATCACGGCCTCGGTCACGCGCTCGCCGAGGAACTTGCCGGCGTCCTCGGCCAG
>DASRQW010000411.1 GCA_035696245.1 Longimicrobiaceae bacterium
TCTTCCGGAAAGTACAATTAGTTGGTCACTGTCACGTGAAATCGGTGTCCTCTTCGAGGAGGCGGACGCTGCACCGCCCGGTAGCCATATAGTCGAGCGCCATTGCAACTTCACGGGTTAACCGATAAGGATAAAGCAAGGGTAAGTAGGGCAGCGTGCTTAGTTGCTGCCACAAACGCATTGGGAGCTTGTCTTCGTCCACCGTGCACGCAGTTTCTACAAGCCTCGCCCAGCTCGCGGGCGCCGCCGGCGCCCAGGTTACTAACGTCGCGTCAGGATCATTGTGAGACAGGAGGGATGCGGGTGTTGACGTACGGGTTTCAGCAAAGTGCAGTTGGGTAACACTCGGCCAAAGCTTCTCAACGACAATCCGGCCATCTCTTCGAACAAACCAGTCGAGCGCAATGTGAAGGGTGTAAGCTTCACCCACAAAGGTCTCGTCCTCCAGACCTTCGTTCGCACCAACGTGAAGCCGGAGCACTTCTTCGAACGAGTGATATGGGTCCGGTGCTCCTCCCATACTCTCCGGTGCGTTGGTAATTGTTAGGCCTCTAGCCCACTGCAGGACGAGCTTAACCCCAGCCGCGACTTCTCCAAGTACCTCCAAGGCTGTCGCAATCATCAGGAAGAAACCGGCGCCCGCCTCGCCAGGCATTTGTAGGTAGTCCAGTTCTCGCAAGAGTAGGCGTCGCACTGGCTCATCTAACTCCGGTACATCCCGTTCGAACCGCTCTGAGAGGAAATACGCCGCCACATACCCGCAGACCAATGTTGCTCTAGCCGGATAAATTAGTCCGTCCACGAAATCTGGAATCACCAGATCCTCTACGGAGGAGGCGTCGTCTAGGAGTGCAGCAAGCCCGCGGTGCGCGCTACCCCGCGCAATTTCGAAAGAGCTACGCCAAGTGCTCTCTTCGAGATTCTCGATCTCAGCACATCTCAAGATCGCAAAGGCAAGCACAAGCCAGCCCTCCGCAACGCCAGTATGGTTATCGACCCTTTGCCAAGGTCCCGTGGCGTACGAGGTGAAGATTCCAGCACTTGTGATCGCACGCGTAGCTTCGGTCCCCCGACGCGCACCGTCAGACGGTCGAATGATTCCCCAAATCATCTCCGCAAATTCACGGACAGGAAACGGACCTGCACCGGTCGAGAGTACGATTGCCAGTAGCTTGTTAAGATCCCTTAAATCACGTGGTAGAAACGAGCCATGGGCATCGACGAATCGGCTAACCAACTGATCTCGCTCAACAGTTTCAATCGCCGGAAACCCGCGTTGGCGGTTGGCGTCATTGAAAGACCGTAGCCGATCCCTCGCAGGCGCAGAAAGGCGACCGTTTGTAATCAAAAACACGCGGTCAGGAGGACGCGGTGGCTCAACACCGGGGTAAGTAACTGCTGTCCCTGCCAGGGTGAATAGTTGAGCTTGGAGCCGGTCGAGTTCGCCAAGGCCGATGTCACCGCCTTTCAGTTGGAATGCATGGAGCTCCCCGTCAGGGGAGATCCCTACGATGTCCTTACCATGTTCATAGGGATGATGAACGGGCGCGTGCAGAACACGGTACCGCTCGCTCATCAACAGTTGTGAAAACGCGGCTTGGTAGCCGAGCTCTCCTGCGTTAATCAACCAGTTTTCGACGATTCTCCCGAGCACGCCACGCCTCGATCTGTTGTTGGCGAATTCTTTCACACTCTGTTACGAACTCCGGGTCCTGATCCCACTCGGTTGCTTGCGCTATGAAATTCTCTGCTGCGCTCGGGTGCATTACGAGAACTTGGTTCTTCGGCTCAAGCGTCTCTGGATCGAAATCAACCTCCAGGCGGCGCTGCATCTCCAAATAGGCTTCCTTCATCCCAAGATCAGCCGCAGATACGGAATTGCCTACCTGCTCGACCGCCTCCGAGAGGCGAGCGAACATATGTTTTGCCTGCTGTTCAGCGAACTGCCCTGCGATGCGAGAAGCGTGTTCCAGAAGTTGCTCTCCCGAGATCCGCCGCATCTGCTCGCGTGTAATGTCGAGAGTTGCGGATGCAACTGTGAACTCGATCTGGTCGGTGGATTCATCTTGCCGAGTGAGGCGCACAGTCTTTCCTTCGTGTACGTGCGATTGTCCAATCCCCTCGAGAAGTGGTTCATGCCGTGGAATGCCGCGGCGAACCTCCCGTGTGAAGGCGCGTCGCGCCAGGTTCTTCACCTCAGGAAAATCTGGGAGCATGGTCCTAGGAAGTCCGTCTAGTGGCGAGTACATGGGAGTCAGAAGGGCGCCGGGTAGGCTGCAGTGTTCTGAAGCCCAGGGAATTTGCGGACACTCCCTCTCACCTAAGCTGCCCGGTTAGACAGCTCCGGGTCAAGAGGACCAGACCCCACCGCCCAGCGGACTAACTCTGCGCGCAAGACTCTGGCAACCCCATCTGTCGGCAACAGCCGGGGAAAGCGCACGCTCGGGAGCTTCCTGTCCGCTTGACACTTTCCGGCGTGGGAGCTAACTCGTCAGGCCCGGCGCGCGGACGTTTCCGCGCGCCGTCGTGCGCACGGCAGGCGGAGCACCGCCCGCCATCCACCGTCACGCCTCATCTCCCGGAGACCGCCCCATGCAGCTGCCCGAGGTCCACGTCGCCCTGCCCGACTGGGTGGCCGGCAGCGTCGAGTGGGAGCGCACGTACCACGGAGACGAGGAGCGGATGCGCCTGGCCATCGAGCTGTCGCGGCAGAACGTGGCGCACGGCACCGGCGGGCCTTTCGGCGCGGCGATCTTCGAGAGCGAGACGGGGCGGCTGGTCGCGGTGGGCGTCAACAGCGTGGTGCGGCTGAACAACTGCACGCTGCACGGCGAGATGGTGGCGTTCATGCTCGCGCAGGCGCGGATCGGCTCGTTCTGCCTGAGCGGCGACGGACTGCCGCGCCACGAGCTGGTCACCTCGTGCGAGCCGTGCGCCATGTGCCTGGGCGCCACGCTGTGGAGCGGCGTGCGGCGCGTGGTGTGCGGCGCTCATCGCGACGACGCGCGCCGCCTCAACTTCGACGAAGGCCCCGTGTTCCCCGAGAGCCACGCGTATCTCGAAGCCCGCGGCATCGAGATCGTGCACGGCGTGCTGCGCGCCGAGGCGAACGAGGTGCTGGAGCTGTACCGCTCCGGCAAGGGCGTCATCTACAACGGGTAGATGCGGTTCGCGCATCCACCGGCGCCGCCTTCCCTCTCCCGATCCCACTCCTGACCGAACGGCTGCATGAAGACCTCGCTCTCCGCCGGGCTGCTGGACACGCTGTCGCGCCAGGTGCGCATCGCCAACCTGGACCTTGCCTCGCGCTTCCCCGGCGAGTCGCCGCGCCGCCAGCCGGTGCACGTCGTCTACGGCGGTGCGCAGCTGTTCCGGTCCGACAGCGCGCCGAAGATCGGCGCCGTTGCGCGGCGTACGATGGAGGAATACGCACCCACGCCGTCGGCGCTGGCCGGGCTGCTGGGCCTGGGCGCCAGCGGCGGCTTCGCGGAGACGCTGTACGAGCGCGTGGCGGAGAAGCTGCGGCGCGAGCCGGTGGAGGACTTCCGCATCGACTTCGAAGACGGCTACGGAAACCGGACCGACGCGGAAGAGGACGGGCACGCCGAGTCGGTCGCGCGCGCCGTGGCGAAGGGGATGGACGACGGGACGCTGCCGCCCTTCATCGGCATCCGCATCAAGACGCTCAGCGAGGAGTTGCGCGGCCGGGCCATCCGCACGCTCGACATCTTCGTCACCACGCTGCTGGAGGCCACGGGCGGGCGGCTGCCGGACAACTTCGTGGTGACGCTGCCCAAGGTGACCACGCCCGCGCAGGTCACCCATCTCGTCGAAGTCCTGGACGAGATGGAGAAGGCGACGGGGCTGGAGCGCGGCGCGCTGCAATTCGAGATGATGGTGGAGACGCCGCAGTCCATCGTGGACCCGCAGGGCCGCGCGGCGCTGCCCATATTGCTGGAGGCGGCGCGCGGGCGGATGGTGGCGGCGCACTTCGGCACGTACGACTACACGGCCTCCGTGGGCATCACGGCGGCGCACCAGCGGATGAGCCACCCCGCGTGCCTGTTCGCGCTGCACATGATGCAGGTGGCGTTCGCGGGCACGGGCGTGTGGCTGAGCGACGGCTCGACCGCCGTGCTCCCCGTCGCCCCGCACCGCGCGGCCGAGGGCGCGGCGCTGACCGAGGAGCAGGAGCGCCACAACCGCGAAAGCGTGCACCGCGCCTGGAAGATGCACTACGACGACGTGCACCACTCGCTGGTGAACGGCTTCTACCAGAGCTGGGACCTGCACCCGGCGCAGCTGGTCACGCGCTACGCCGCGGTCTACGCCTTCTTCCTGGGCGGGCTGGACGCGGCGGCCGAGCGGCTGCGCAACTTCGTGGAGAAGGCGGCGCAGGCCACCCTTGTGGGCGACGTGTTCGACGACGCGGCCACCGGCCAGGCACTGCTCAACTTCTTCCTGCGCGGCATCAACTGCGGCGCGCTGACGGAAGAGGAGACCATCGCCCGCACCACGCTCACGCTCGACGAGCTGCGCGGCCGCTCCTTTCTCAAGATCCTGCGCAACCGCCAGGTCACCTGACG
The DNA here is from genome assembly GCA_035696245.1 of Longimicrobiaceae bacterium. Lineage (NCBI taxonomy): Bacteria > Pseudomonadati > Gemmatimonadota > Longimicrobiia > Longimicrobiales > Longimicrobiaceae > Longimicrobiaceae bacterium. The sequence continues at coordinate 4,587 of DASRQW010000411.1, forward strand.
CACCCCGTCCGCCCGCTGTTCGTTCTCTCCACGGACGGCCGGCGGGCGGATGCGTTCCGGCGAACCGCATCTCCCGCGGAACCGGAACCACGCGGCCGGTGTCGCACCTGCACCCGGCGCGGATCGTCGTCTCCCAGTTCGTCCCCGCCCCTCCCGCACGACTCCTCCGTAGATGACCAGCCGCCTTTCGCGGGTGCTGGATCCCTTCGCCGCCAACCTGCCGACGACGCTGGACACCGCGCGCCGCGCCGCCGTCCTGTGGGTGCTCGCCCGGCTGACGGTCGGCGTCCTGAACCTGCTCTCCGGCGGCGTCGCCAGCGGCCGCGTCGCGACGGGCGAGGCGGCGCGGATCATGGCTGCGGCCAGCCTGAGGCAGGGAATCGGGCTCGCCGTGGTGATCCTTCCGCTGCTGGTGGTGGCGGACGTGGGGCTGGCGCACGAGCGGGCGTTCCTGGGCAACCTGGGCATCGGCAGGCGGCACGTGGCGGCGGTGGCGCTCGTCACGGCGGCGCTGCTGGAGGTCGCGGCCGGCCTGCTGACGGGTGCCGCGTGACGGAGGCGCTGGCGGCGGACGGCGTGGGCAAGAGCTTCGGCGAGCGGCGGGTGCTCTCCGCCGCGTCGGTGTGGGTGAGCGCGGGCCAGGTGGTGGCGCTCTTCGGCAGGAACGGCGCGGGCAAGAGCACGCTCATCCGCATCGTCCTGGGGCTGATGGCGGCGGACCACGGGCAGGTGCGCTTCCGCGGAAAGATCGTGGAGCGCCCCAAGCTGCACCGGCTGGCGGCGGACGGGCTGTTCTACCTCCCGGCGGAAGGGCTGCTCTCGCGCCGTATCTCCGTGGGCGAGCACTTCCGGCGGATGGAACGGCGGTTCGGGACGGGAGATGCGGGGCCGCTGATCGCGCGGCTGGACGTGGGCGGCTTCATGGGGCGGATGCCAGGGCAGCTTTCCACCGGCCAGCGGCGGCGGGTGGAGATCGCGCTGGCACTCCTGCGGCGGCCTGCATGTCTCGTCGCCGACGAGCCCTTCGCCGGCATCGCCCCGGCGGACGCGGAGGCGATCGGCGATGAGCTGCGGGCGCTCGCATCCACCGGCTGCGCGGTCCTCATCACCGGCCACGAGGTCGCCGCCGTCATGCGCGTGGCGGACACGGTCGTGTGGATGACCTCCGGCACCGCCTACACCCTCGGCCCGCCCGCGGAGGCGATGAAGCACCACGGCTTCAAACGGGATTATCTCGGGCCCGGGACGGTGCTGCGGGGGTGAGGGTGGATGAGCGACGGGCTGACGGGTGCAGACCGGGAAGTTCGGCGCGGCGGCATCGCTCGGGCGGGTAAACTCGCGGGCTACGAAGGCGCGAAGGTCACCTGCGTGCCTGCATCCGCGGCATCCTCGTGGCGCAGGCGACGTCGTATCAGCAAATGTGGTGGTTCACATCGACGCCGGGAGATCACGCGAGGCGAGAAGTCGCCGGCCGTGCATCTCCCGGCGCCGTCTGTTGCTGCGGGTGGTGCGGGAGATGCGCATTGTCCGCGCTCCGACCATGCGTGCGCGACGATCCGCAGAGGTGCAGTGATGGACCCATGCCGCCGTGAGATGATGCGCGGCTGTCTGCCGTGAGCGCGTTCTTTCCGCCGGGCGGCGGGCGCGCGGCGGATGCGGAGCAGCGGCCGTTCGTCTCGCGCGCGTGGGCGTGGCTGCGCGCGGATGCGCCGGGCACGCGCGATCACGTGCTCACGCGCGAGCTGTTCCTGCGGCTCCTCGGCCTCGTCTACCTGTTCGCGTTCTGGTCGCTCTGGCCGCAGATCCTGGGCTTGGTGGGGCACGATGGCATCCTGCCGGCGCGGGACTACCTGACGGGAGTGCGGGCGTTCACCGGGGCGGACCGATACTGGAACGTGCCCACGCTCGCCTGGCTGAGTGCGAGCGACGGATTCCTGCGGTTCCTCTGCGGCGGCGGCATCTTGCTGTCGCTGCTGCTGGTGGCGGGGGTGCTGCCCGGCGTGACGCTGGCGCTGTTGTGGGTCTTCTACCTGTCGCTGGTCACCGTCGGCCAGGACTTTCTGTCGTACCAGTGGGACGCGCTGCTGCTGGAGACGGGCTTCCTCGCCATCTTCCTCGCGCCCGCGCGCGTCCTGCCGCGACGGCACGCGGAAGCTCCGCCGTCGCGCCTCGTGCTCTGGCTGCTGCGGCTGCTCCTCTTCCGGCTGATGTTCTTCTCCGGCGTCGTGAAGCTGGCGAGCGGCGACCCGGCGTGGCGCAGCCTGACGGCGCTCGCCTACCACTACCACACGCAGCCCATACCCACGCCGCTGGCCTGGTACGCCGACCATCTCCCGATGGCGGTGCACGAGATGTCCGCCGCGGTCATGCTGATGATCGAGTTGCTGGTGCCGTGGCTCATCTTCGGCCCGCGCAGGCTGCGGCACGCTGCGTTCGTGCCGTTCGCAGCGCTCCAGCTCGGCATCGCGGCGACGGGCAACTACGGCTCGTTCAACCTGCTCACCATCGTCCTCTGCACCGTGCTGCTGGACGATCTGCTGCTGCGGCGGCTCACCCCCGCGCGTCACCGGCCCCGTCTTCGTCCGACGGATGCGCTGCCGGCGCCGCACCGCTTCCGCCGTTGGGTGGTGGTGCCGGTCGGCGCGGTGATCCTGTGCGTCTCCGCCGCCGAGTCGCTGGAGGGGTTCGCGCCGGAGGGTTTCGTCCCGCGGCCCGTGCGGCGGCTGGAGGTGCTGCTGTACGCGCCGCACATCGTCAACACCTACGGCCTGTTCGCGGTGATGACCACCACGCGGCCCGAGATCGTCGTGGAAGGCAGCGAGGACGGGCGAACGTGGAAGACGTACGAGTTCCGCTACAAGGCCGGCGACGTGCGCCGCCCGCCGCCGTGGGTCGCGCCGCACCTGCCGCGGCTGGACTGGCAGATGTGGTTCGCCGCGCTGGGCGGCCCCGGCGGCGCGCCGTGGTTCGAGAGCTTCGTGCAGCGCCTGCTGGAAGGCTCGCCCAGCGTGACGGGCCTGCTCGCGCGCAACCCGTTCCCGCACCGCCCTCCGCGCTATGTTCGCGCGACGCTGTACGACTACCGCTTCACCATCCCCGCCGAAGCGCGCCGCACCGGCGCCTGGTGGACGCGCCGGGAGATCGGCCCGTACTTCCCCGAAGCGACGCTCGGCCCCGCTTCCGACGAATAGCCGGGCATCCGGCGCGCACCGGAGCTTTCGCATCGTCCCGATCGACTTCCCGCCTCGCGCCCTCATCGCGACGCGCTCACGCGCCGGAGGGATGCCGCGGCCTCGCATCTCCCGACTCGCCGATCAGCGCGTCCCGACGGATAATCCGCCTGCCGCCTCTCCGCGCACGCTCTACCGTATCCCCCGAGAAGTACGCATTCCGGCCGCTGGGCGGGAATTCGGGAGATGCGGGAAGCTGGTCCTCTGATTGCGTACGGCGATGGCACCGGCTCCGCACTCTCGGCCGGGCATCCCCGCACCCCGGAGACAGCGATGGCGCACGGCAAGGAACGCCAGCCAGGCAAGGGCCCGGGCTCGGACGACAGCCGGCCGGGAATGGGCGACGTGACCCCGCCCATGATCTTCAGCTTTCCCACTCCGCTGATCGTGATCATCCTCCTGGTCGCCATCGTGGGAGTGAGCTGGCTCGCGTTCTTCCGGCACGCGTAGGCTCGTCTCCCGCGGCGATGGTTGCGGGAGAGGGGCCCTGGGCGCCACTTTAGCGCACGCGCGAACGCCATCCCGCCGCTCCGGCGGCGCGGCGATGCGACGGCACGGCCCCTCGCGGACGCTGTTTCCTTCCGCGCGGCGGCATCGTGGCGCGCACCATCCGCACGCGGACCGCGCCCGGCGCGCGCGGGGTACGGCTCTTGATCCGCGAGGAATCCCAGGAGCACGCGCCCCGCAGTCCCGACCCAGAAACGAGACGTGCAGCGCAGGCGTGCCCGGGAGAGGGCGCGCGGCCGCGCCGAGAACATCGCAGCCCGAGGAAATCATGAGCAGCACCAGCACGGAAGCAGCGACGGAGACGGTGGCGGGCCTGGAGCCCGAGGAGGTGCTGCGCGACTACCGCATCGCCTACCGCAGCCGCCAGGTGAGCGTGCTCGCGCGCGGCGAGGTCATGCTGGGCCGCGCCATGTTCGGCATCTTCGGCGACGGCAAGGAGGTGGCGCAGGTCGCCCTGGCCCGCGCCTTCCGCAACGGCGACGTGCGCTCCGGCTACTATCGTGACCAGACGCTGATGTTCGCGCTGGGGCTGCTGGACGTGCGCCAGTTCTTCGCGCAGCTCAACGCCCACGCCGACGTGGAGGCCGATCCGGCGTCCGGCGGCCGCGGCATGAACGCGCACTTCGGCACGCGCATGCTGGACGAGCAGGGCCGCTGGGTGACGCTCACCGACGGCCCGCAGTCGTCCGCAGATGCGTCGCCCACGGGGTCGCAGATGCCGCGCCTTCTCGGCCTCGCCTACGCCTCCAAGCTGTACCGCGAGTTGGAGGATCTGCACGACTTCACGCAGTTCAGCCGCAACGGCGACGAGATCGCCTTCGGCACCATCGGCAACGCGTCGTGCGCCGAGGGCGTGTTCTGGGAGGCGCTGAACGCGGCCGGCGTGCTGCAGGTGCCCATGCTGGTGAGCGTGTGGGACGACGGGTACGGCATCTCGGTGCCCAACGAGCTGCAGGTCGCGAAGGACAGCATCTCCGAGCTGGTGGCCGGCTTCCAGCGCACGCCCGACAGCCTCAAGGGCTTCGAGGTGGAGGTGGTGTGCGGGTGGGACTACCCTGCGCTGGTGGAGACGTACCAGCGGGTGGCGGAGACCGTGCGCCGCGAGCACGTGCCGGCCCTGGTGCACGTGGTGGAGCTCACGCAGCCGTTCGGGCACTCCACCTCCGGCAGCCATGAGCGCTACAAGTCCGCCGACCGCCTGCGCTGGGAGAAGGAGCACGACGGCCTGGCCCGCATGCGTGCGTGGATCGTGGAAGAGGGCCTGGCGAGCGAGGAGGAGCTGGCCGCGCTGGAGAAGGAGGAGGCCGAGCACGTCCGCGGCGCCCGCGACGAGGCGTGGCAGGCGTACCAGTCGCCCATCCGCGCCGAGGCTCAGGCCGCGGTCGAGATGCTCTCCGCCGCCGCCGAGGCCGCGAGCGAGCCCGCCCGCGCGCAGGTCGCCGCCGCGCGCGACGAGCTGGCAAAGCGCCGCGACCCGCTGCGCCGCGACATCGCCGTCTCCGTGCACCGCGCCCTCGTCGCCGTGCGCGGCGAGGCCGAGGCGGTGCGCGAGCCGCTGGTGCGCTGGCGCCGCGAGCAGAAGCCGCTGGAAGAGGACCGCTTCCACTCGCTGCTGCTCTCCGAGGGCGACGAGTCGCCGCTGCGCGTGCCGCGCGAGGACCCGGAGTACGGCGAGGGCTCGGCCGAGGTGGACGGCTACAAGATCCTCAACGCTGCCTTCGACGCCGCCCTCAAACGCGACCCGCGCGTGATCGCGTTCGGCGAGGACGTGGGCAAGCTGGGCGACGTGAACCAGGGCTTCGTGGACCTCCAGGCGCGCTACGGCGAGCTGCGCGTGGGCGACGCGGGCATCCGCGAGGCCACCATCATCGGCCAGGCGATCGGCATGGCCATGCGCGGCCTGCGCCCCATCGCCGAGATCCAGTACCTGGATTACCTGCTGTACGGACTCCAGGTGATGAGCGACGACCTGGCGACGCTTCGCTACCGCACCAAGGGCGGCCAGAAGGCCCCCGTGATCGTCCGCACGCGCGGCCACCGGCTGGTCGGCATCTGGCACTCCGGCTCGCCCATGGCGATGATGCTCGGCGCGCTGCGTGGGATGCACGTGCTGGTGCCGCGCGACATGACCCGCGCCGCCGGCTTCTACAACCTGCTCCTCCGGTCGGACGACCCGGCCGTGGTGGTGGAGGTGCTGAACGGCTACCGGCTGAAGGAGAAGCTGCCGACGAACATCGGCACGCTCACCACGCCGCTCGGCGTGCCAGAGGTGCTGCGGCAGGGCAGCGACGTGACGCTGGTCACGTACGGCGCGTGCTGCGTGATCGCGATGCAGGCCGCGAAGGCGCTCCAGGAAACCGCCGGCATCGAGGTCGAGGTGATCGACGTGCAGTCGCTCCTCCCGTTCGACATCCACGGCAGCATCGTGGAGTCGCTGAAGAAGACGAACCGCGTGCTCTTCCTGGACGAAGACGTGCCGGGCGGGGCGACCGCGTACATGATGCAGGCGGTGCTGGAGCGGCAGGGCGGCTTCCACTGGCTGGACTCGCAGCCGCGCACGCTCACCGCCGCCGCCCACCGCGCCCCGTACGGCCGCGATGGCGACTACTGGTCCAAGCCCAACGTGGAAGACGTCTTCGACACCGTCTACGGCCTGATGGCCGAAGCCCGCCCCCGCGACTTCCCCGACCTCGGCACCTGAGCCGCGGCGGCCGCAATCGGCCAAACAAATGCAGGAGCGAAGAAGCGCCGGGAATACTCTCCCGGCGCTTCTTCGCTCTCTTTAGTCGGTACCTTTCAGGGCTGTTCGCTACAGCATGCATTAGACGGGTTCCAGCGCCTCATCTATGCTGTCG
>DASRQW010000412.1 GCA_035696245.1 Longimicrobiaceae bacterium
AGCCCAGCTCGCGCAGCGCCATCCCCCGTTCCTCCGGCGCGCCGCGGGATGCGCGGAGCGTGGCGCGGTCGGCGGCGACCGCCAGCCCTCCCGCCGCAAGGATGCCGGCCAGGTGAAGGAAGGTCACCGCGCCCTGCACCACGGGCTGCTTCTCGTACAGCTCCGACCATGGCTTGGCGAAGGACGCCAGCGCTTCCACGAGTCCGACCATCAGTTCCTCCGCAAGGGCGGGAGCATGATCGCGTAGCCGACCAGCGTCGCGCCGATGGACGTGTACGCCGCGGCGCGGTGGGCGTTGCGGCGCGAGCGGTTGTCGCGAGCGCCGTTGGCCAGGAGCGCCGTCGCCGCGAACCCGCCGTCGGCCGCCAGCATCAGGAAGCCGTGGGCGAAGCGGCGCGTGCGGTCGTCCGGATCGTGCCGGCCCTCCCACAGGTTCAGCCCGCCCGTATACGTGTTCACCGCGAACAGCCCGCCCAGCGCGACGGCCAGCGGCCCGTGCGCGCTGTGTGCCCATCCCGGCGCGTCCGTGCCCTTGCGCGCCAACTGCTCGCCCGTGATGGCCTGCGCCGCGAAGAGCGGCAGCGTGGCGTAGCTGGCGAGGCGGTGGATGCGCAGCCGCTTGCCGTAGGCTTCCGAATAGTCCACCAGCTTCGGCCTCGGCACCGTGTCTCCTGGCGCGTTCGCCGCCGCCGGCCGGAACGGCGCGAGTGCCGGCTGGCCCGCGGCGAGCAGGCGGACGGGGGAGACGGGGGTCCCGCGGGCGGCTGCCCCGGCCGTGGCAGCGGCTGTCGTCGCGGCGGCCTGCGGCTCGGGCGGAGGGGCGGCATGGCCCGTGTCCGCTGCGGCAAGGGCCAGCACTGCGCAGGCGATGTGAAGCATGTGGCTCCCGCGTGTGGAGGATGGTGTGGTCCCGGCAGCCAGCCGCCCATGCCGCGGACGGGGTGAGGTACACGGGCGCGGCTTCGGTCGTTCCCCGCTTGCGGCCGGCTCGCGGGCCATCGTAAACCGTTGTACGGCAACGCGTCTGACGATGAGATGCGAGGTGCCGGATGGCGCCTTTGCCTGCCGGTCCGCTCCGTCTCCGACGAGTCCGGCCCCGCGTCCGTCACACGGGAGCACGGTGCCGGCCCGTACACGCCGAAGAGCCTTCCACGCCATCCGTGGGAGGCTCGCGGGGCGGACGGCACCCGCACGGCCCCTGCTCACGAGATCAGCCGCGCCATCGCGAACGCCGCTGCGGCGGCGATCTCCGCCAGCCCGACCCGTCAGCGCGATGCGTGGCGGGACGTCGTCGGCGGAGAAGGCGTCGGTGAGCCCGAACCGCACGGTTACGGCGTCGGATGTCCGATCACCACGGTCGCTCACGGCATTGGGGGCGGTGAAGCGCTTGACCGTGACGGCTGGCGGCGCTGGCGAACGCACAAAGGGCGCGGGGATGGTCTCCCCTGCGCCCTGTCGGTTTTACATCGGTGCCGGAAGCAAAAAGGGAGTATCCCTCCTCGCCACGTTCAAATTATAGCTCACCCCCCGGCTTGCGGGAAGGCCCGGGTCCGGGTGCAGAGTTGTCGGGCGAAAGTCCTCGGACGGGGCTCGAATCCGTGGAAACGGGAGGTACGAAATGGACTGCTACGTGCTGGATTTTCAGGAGATCGACCAGACGCAGGTCGCGGTCGTTGGCGGCAAGGCCGCGAACCTGGGGGAGCTTTCGCGGATCGAAGGCATCCGCGTGCCGGCTGGCTTCTGCGTGACGACGGAAGCCTTCCAGCGGATCATCGCGGAAGCGCCGTCGATCAGCGACCTGATCGAGCGGCTTTCCCGGCTGAAGCCGGACGACCGGGAGGCGATCCGCACGCTCGGCTTGGAAGTCCGTCGGATCATCGAAGGGATCGCCATCCCCGACGATCTGGCGGCGGCGATCATCCGCCCGCTCGCGCGACTCGGCGAGCAAGCCTACGCCGTCCGATCCAGCGCGACGGCGGAGGACCTGCCGACGGCCTCGTTCGCCGGCCAGCAGGACACGTATCTGAACGTCGTAGGGCGGGCGGCGATCCTCCGGCACGTCAGCCGGTGCTGGGCCTCGCTCTTCACCGACCGGGCCGTTACCTACCGCCTGCGGAACGGCGTGGACCACCGGAAGGTCCACATGGCCGTGGTCGTGCAGCGGATGGTCTTCCCGCAGGCGGCGGGCATCCTGTTCACGGCGGACCCCGTTTCGGGCAACCGGAAGGTCGCCTCCGTCGAGGCGAGCTTCGGCCTCGGCGAGGCTCTGGTCTCCGGCCTGGTGAACGCGGACGTCTACAAGGTGCGCGACGGCGAGGTCGTCGCCGGGGCGGTCGGCACCAAGCGGCTCGCCATCCTCGCCTCCCCGGCGGGCGGGACGCACGAACAGGCGATCGAGCCGGGGCGGCAGGAGCAGGCGGCGCTGACGGACGCGCAGGTCGTGCGGCTCGCGCAGATGGGCCGGCGGATCGAAGCGCACTTCGGCCGCCCCCAGGACATCGAATGGTGCCTGGCGGACGACGACTTTCAGATCGTCCAGAGCCGGCCGATCACAACGCTGTTCCCCATCCCCGCGGCCGGCGACGGCGAGAACCACGTCTACCTCTCCGTCGGCCATCAGCAGATGATGACCGACCCCATGAAGCCGCTGGGGATCTCCGTCTGGCAGCTGACGGCCATGGCGCCGATGCACGAGGCCGGCGGGAGGCTGTTCGTGGACGTCACGCGTGCCCTGGCGTCACCGGCGGGCCGCGCGGGGCTGCTGGGGATGGCGGGCAAGTCCGATCCGCTCATCGGGGACGCGCTGCAGACCATCATCGACCGCGGCTTCATCCCGTCGCTCCCGGACGCGGGTCCCGGCGGGCCGCCGGCGGGCGGCGCACCCGCACCGATCGAGACCGATCCGGCCATCGTCGCCGAGCTGATCGAGCGCAGCCAGGCTTCTCTCGCATCCCTGAAGCGCGACATCCGGACGAAATCCGGACCGGCGCTGTTCGACTTCCTCGTGGAGGCCTTTCAGGAGCACAAGCGGGTTCTGAGCGAGCCGCGCAGCATGCAGGCGATCATGGCGGGGATGGAGGCCACGTGGTGGCTCAACGAGCGGCTGCAGGCGTGGCTGGGCGAGAAGAACGCGGCCGACACGCTCACGCAGTCCGTCCCCCACAACGTCACTTCGGAGATGGGACTGGCGCTGCTGGACGTTGCCGACGTCATCCGGCCGCATCCGGACGTGGTGGCTTTCCTGCAACGCGCCGGCGACAACGAGGGCTACCTCGACGAGCTGCCCGCGCTCGCGGGCGGGCGGGAAGCGCGAGACGCGATTCAGGGCTGGCTCGACAAGTACGGCATGCGCGGCGTTGGCGAGATCGACATCACCCGGCCGCGCTGGAGCGAACGCCCCACCACGCTCCTGCCCATGATCCTCGGCAACGTCAGGAACTTCGAGCCGGGCGCCGGCGCGCGGCGCTTCGAGCAGGGGCGGCGGGAGGCGTGGAAGAAGGAGCAGGAGCTGCTGGCGCGCCTGCGGGCCCTGCCCGCCGGAGACGCGAAAGCCGAAGAGACCAAGCGGATGATCGACCGGGTCCGGACCTTCGCCGGGTACCGGGAATATCCGAAGTACGGCATCGTCAGCCGCTACTTCGTCTACAAGCAGGCCTTGCTGGAGGAAGCCGGGCGCCTCGTGCAGGCCCACGTGCTTCGTGAGAAGGAAGACATCTTCTGGCTCACGTTCCAGGAGTTGCACGACGCGGTGCGCACGAACCAGGTGGATGACCGGCTCATCCGCCAGCGCAAGGACGCGTTCCGTTCGTATCAGGCGCTCACGCCGCCCCGGGTGCTCACGTCGGATGGCGAGGCCGTCGCCGGGACGTACCGGCGCGACGATCTGCCGGCCGGTGCGCTGGTCGGCCTGGCGGTTTCCGCTGGGACGGTCGAGGGACGGGCCCGCGTGATCCTGGACATGGCGAAGGCGGATCTCGAACCGGGTGACATCCTGGTGACCGCCTACACGGACCCCAGCTGGACGCCCCTGTTCGTTGCGATTGCGGGATTGGTGACGGAAGTCGGCGGCCTTATGACCCACGGCGCGGTGATCGCGCGGGAGTACGGTCTGCCGGCCGTCGTTGGCGTGGAGCACGCCACCCGCCTGATCCAGGACGGCCAGCGCATCCGCGTCCACGGAACGGACGGGTACGTCGAGATCCTGCCCTAGCCGGGCCAACCCGAAAGGCGACGGGTGGTCCCACACACGGCATCCACAGGGGGAGGGCTCACCTGCGGCTGCCGCGATGTTTGCCCAGCGGCCTAACGATCAGTATTCAGCTGCGAGGTCCCGAGCGCAGCGAGGGCTTCATCAGCCGCAATATCCAAGTTGGCCGGCGCCCTACTTGTCAAGACGTCGTGGCGCCCTCCCGTGTGAACGTCTCACCGCGCTGAAGCTCACCGCCGGGCGAGGATGGCTGGGGTTCGACTACGCCTTGCGTACCGGGTAGCGCAGGTGGGTGACGCCGACGCCCTGGATCACCGTCGGGTTGCCGAGGACGGATGGCGTGCCGGAGAGGCGGTCGAAGAGTCGAATGCCTGAGCCGAGAAAGACCGCAGCGATGTCGACGCTGATCTCGTCGAGGAGCCCGGCATTCAGCAACTGCTGGATGGTGTCGGCGCCGTGGACGGCGACGGACTTCCCGCCGGCGGCGGCTTTGGCTTGGCTCATGGCGCTTTCGATGCCGTCGGTCACGAAGTGTACGGTCGAGTCGGGTCGCGGCCATCCGGCGGGGACGTGGTGGGTAAGTACGAATGCCGGTCCCCAAGCGTGATTTCCACCCCGGCCGTGGGCCTTGTCGAAGGTGCGCCGGCCGGTGAGCACGGAACCGAGTTCGGACCAGAGACCGCGAAGGTGGTCGGCGCTCGGCTCGGACACCTTGAACGTCATGGGGTCCGACCCTCCGGTGTGGAATTCGACGTCGCCCGAGCTCATGTACCAGTCGAACACTTCGGCCACGCCATCGTCGGGGTCGGCGACGTAGCCGTCGAGCGACATGGACATGATTGCGACAACCTTCGACATCGCATGCTCCTTTCGGGAGATGGAGACCGCGTCCGGGGGATCGTACGGAGTACGAAAAGAGCTTCGGTGTTCGGCGATCTCACCGCCCATCGTCAGCTTTTCGCGCGGTATCGAACGTGAACCATGCCGTTGCCGAACCTGCGCTCACCGAGAAGCTCGAGCTTCACCGGCACCTTGCCTGACAGATAGGGATTGCCGCTGCCAATGATGATCGGCGCGATCAACAGGTGAAATTCGTCGACGAGGCCGGCTCGTATGGCATGCGCCGCGAGCGCCGAGCCGCCCACTTCGACATCGCGTGTCGCTGCTGCTTTGAGCTCCCGTACAGCTTCCGCGTCGAATCTGCGCTCGAGCCGCGTCCTGGCCGTAGAGACCGTCTGCAGCGTCGTCGAGTACACGACCTTCTCAGCCGCCTGCCAGATCGATGCGTACTCCAGAATGGCCGGTGTCAGAGGGGGCAACACCTCCGGTGTCTCCCAGACGGACATCGTCTCGTACAGCTTGCGGCCAAAGAGATAGGTGCCGATCTGCCTCTCGCGGCTGATAACGAAGGCGGCCACTTCCTCATCTGGCTCCGTCCAATCGAAGTTGCCGGTTTCATCCGCGACATAACCATCGAGCGACATGACCGCGGAGTAGATCAGTTTGGCCATCGTGCAACCTCCGTCAGTCGATTCCAGCGATCAACAAGAGGCCGGCCACTCTCCCGCGGAGAAGCCTGGGCCAACCTGGGTCGGGGACGCGACAAACCCCTCCGAAACGGGGAAAATGGTTCGTGGCTTATCACGGGCAACCGGTGAGCGGGCCCAAACCGCGCCCGCAGCCGAGTTGCCATGAAACCTGTCACGCGCGCCGCTTCGGGGCGGCAAATCCGTGGCTGTGGACGACGAGCGTGAGCCTTCGAGACCGCCTCGCCCACGTCTCCGAAAGTCACGTCCCCCCATACCATTCGTAGCCCTGGTCGCTCCAGTAGCCGCCGTTGCGGTGGGGGAGGAACACGATCTTGGTGAGGTATTTGGTGTTCTTGTAGCCGAGCTTGACCGGCGAGTGCACGCGGGCCGGGGCGCCGTGGTAGGCCGAGAGCGGCTTTCCCTCGTGCCCGTAGGCGACCAGCGTCTGCGGGTGCAGGGCACTCTCCAGGTCCCAGCTCTCGTGGTAGCCGGCATCGAACGATTGGAAGTCCACATACACAGCGTCGGGATTCAGTCCGGCCATGCGCGCCAGCTCGCTCACGCGCACGCCGGTCCACTGCGTGCGCGCCGTCCATCCCTCCACGCAGTAGTGGTCCACGCGCTGGGTCACGCTCGGCAGCCGCGCCAGGTCCGCCGCGGAGAGCCGCAGCGGGCGCTTCACCGCGCCGGATACCTCCAGCGCCCACGCGCCGCGCTGGGCCTCGTTCCACACGGGCACGCTGGGCGAGACGAAGTACGCGGGGAATGCGTTCCCGGCCAGGCGCGCGCCCGCCGCCTCGTCCATCGACGTGTGGCGGAAGAGGGCGCGCTCCACCGCCTCGTTGCGCCGCTCGGCCCAGCGCAGCACGCCCAGCGCCGCCTTGGGACCCCTGCTGTCGCACGCCGCCAGGAAGGCGGCGGACAGGCCCGCCGCGCCCGCGCCCAGGAACCGCCGCCGGTCCATCATCGCCCCGCCTCCTTCGCGGCCGCCCCGCGCGACCGGGGCAGCAGGTGGTAGAACGGCCGCCCGTTGCGCTCCTCGGGCGAGAGCGACGGGTCGTAGCGGCCGGTGAGCATGGACCGCAGCGAGTACGGGTCCACGGCGAAGACCATGAAGACGTGGCCCAGCGCCAGGATCACCAGCAGCGACATCACCACGAAGTGCCACCAGCGCGCCCACACGTAGCCGCCGAACAGCGCCGTGAGCGGCGCGAGCTGCACCGGCTTCCAGATGGCGAGGCCGGTGAGCACGGCCAGGACGCCCACCAATGGCATGGCGAAGTACGCGCCCTTCTGCAGCGCGTTGTGCTTGCCCTGGCGCGGGTGGTCGCGGCGCGCGAAGAGGTAGAACCTCACCATCTGCCATGCGTCGCGCGGGTCGTTGCGGCGAGGCGCCAGGTCGCGCCACTCGCCGTGCAGGTAGATGAACGCCAGGTAGATCAGGCCGTTCACCGCCAGCACCCACATCATCGCGAAGTGCCAGTTGCGCGCGCCGCCCAGCCACCCGCCGAAGGTGAGCGCGCGGGGGATCGGCTTCCCCGCCCACGGATAGCAGCAGAAGCTCTCACCTTTGCGCGCGAACGCCGGGTACGCGTTGAAGATGCGCAGCCCGCTGCCCACCATCACCGCCAGCGCCACCGCGTTCACCCAGTGCGTGAGCCGCACGACCCAGTGATGCCGCTTCCGGGGCCGCGCCCCGCCGTCGCCCCCGGCACCCTCGGCCGGCGGATGGTAGATGGGGACCGCCGAGACCGCCTGCATCCCCAGCGGCGGATCGGCGAGCGCGGAGGCGGACGGCAAGGAATACGACGCCGTGGGATGCGGCGCGGTGGGATGCGTGAAGGGGGCGGCTGGCTCGACTAGATCCGGCCGCGTCGGATCGGGAGACGCCTCCAGGGGCGGCGTGTCCGGCGCGGGCTCGTCCGGCGGCGGGGGATGGTCGGGAGATGCGGTCATGGGATCCGCCTCGGGGCGAGGGGCGGCGCGGGCGCGCCGGGAGGAGAGCGTCGTCGTCGGATGCGTGGACGGACGAGGTGACGACAGCATCATAACGCGCCGGGATGCCGTCGCACAGTCGCTCGTCTTCTCGCCCGAGAAGTGTGGGAGCGCACCCGTTCACTCCATCTTCCCTGGATGAGCGGCGCATCGTCAGCGAAGATACGAGGCCGCGGAAACGAGTGCGCGCTGGCAGTCGCGATGCCTGTTGACCCGTCGCCATCGTCCGACAGATCTTGTCGTGGCCGATGGCGATCCACCGCTCGGCCGCGGCGCCGCGGCGGCAGGCGCTCGCATCCACGTGCGCGTACGAGCCGTGGGACGCATCTTGCGCGGTCACCCGGAACCACCCGCCGGACCCGGGACCTTCGCCACGGGAAACCCCCCAGGGATGATCGAGAAAGTGCACCAGGCTGTGCCCGCGGAGCAGCGCGTGGAGCACCCGCTCGGCGACGACCCGCTCTTCGGCGGGCCGGGAGAGATGCGCGCCCTCTGCCGCGCGTTCGACTGGGCGGCCACCCCGCTGGGCCCCTCGCGCTCGTGGCCGCAGACGCTGCGCACCACCGCCGGGATCGTCCTCGCATCGCGCAACCCGATGTTCCTGTGGTGGGGGCCGGAGCTGATCCAGCTCTACAACGACGCGTACCGCCCGTCGCTGGGCGAGGACGGCCGCCACCCGCGCGGGCTGGGCATGCCGGGGCGCGAGTTCTGGACCGACATCTGGGAGACGATCGGCCCCCAGATCGGGCAGGTGATGAGCGGCGGCCCCGCCACGTGGCACGAGGACCAGTATCTCCCCATCCAGCGCAACGGGCGGCTGGAGGACGTGTGGTGGACGTACAGCTACAGCGCGGTGCACGACGAGGACGGCGGGGTCGCGGGGACTCTCGTGGTCTGCCAGGAGACCACGCAGCGGGTGCTGGGCGAGCGCGAGCGCGACCGCCTGCGCGCCGAGACCGCGCGCGCCGAGCGCCTGGCCGCGCGCATCCTGGAGCGGGTGGCCGACGAGCACCTGACCATGGACTCCCAGTTCCGCATCCTCACGCTGAACGCGGCGGCCGAGCGCGCGCTGGGCGTGACCCGCGGCCAGATGTGCGGCAAGACGCACTGGGAGGCCTTCCCCGCCTCGGTGGGCACGGTGGTCGAGGAGACGTACCGCAGGGTGGCGGCCGAGGGGACCGAGGCGCACGTCACCCACCACTACCTGGGCGAGGGCTACGACCGCCACCTGGAGATCGACGCCTACCCCACCGGCGAAGGGGGTGTCGCCGTCTTCTGGCGTGACGTGTCGGCGCGGGTGCACGCCGAGCGGGCGCTGGAGGAGAGCGCGGCCCGGCTGCGCGCCACGTACGACGGCACGTACGAGTACATTGGCCTGATCTCGCCCGACGGGACGGTGATGGACTGCAACCGCGCCTCGCTGGCCTTCGCGGACATGGAGCGCGAGGACGTGGTGGGCCGGCCGTTATGGGAGACGCCGTGGTTCACGCACACGCCGGGCGCCCCCGAGCTGCTGCGCGGGTGGGTGGCCCAGGCGGCCGCGGGCGAGTTCGTCCGGCACGAGGCCGCGCTCCGCCGCCCCGGGGGCGAGGTGCTGGTCTTCGACTTCTCGCTCCACCCCGTGCGCGACGAGCGGGGCCGGGTGGTGCTGATCGTCCCCGAGGGGCGCGACATCACGGAGCGGCAGCGCTCCGAGGCGGCGCTGCGCGCGAGCGAGAGCCGCTACCACACGCTCTTCGAGTCGCTCGACGAGGGCTTCTGCGTCCTGGAGGTCATCTTCGACGGCGGCGGCCGGCCGGTGGACTACCGCTTCATCGAGGCGAACCCCGCGTTCGTGGCGCAGACGGGCCTCACGGACGCCGTGGGCCGGCGCGTGCGCGAGATGGTGCCGGACCAGGAGGCGTTCTGGTACGAGACGTACGGCCGCGTGGTGCTCACCGGCGAGGCCACGCGGTTCGAGGCCCCGGCCCAGGCGCTGGGCCGCTTCTTCGACGTGTACGCCTTCCGCATCGGCGAGCCGGGCGAGCACCGGGTGGCCGTGCTCTTCAAGGACGTGAGCGCGGCGCGGAAGGCCGCGGCCGAGCGGGAGCGGCTGCTGGAGGCCCTGGAGGTGGAGCGGGCGCGGCTCCGGGAGGTGTTCCGCCGCGCGCCCAGCTTCATCGTGGCCTTCCGCGGCCAGGGGCACGTGTACGACTTCGTCAACGAGGCGTACTACCAGCTCGTGGGCCACCGCGAGATCATCGGCAAGCCCCTGCTGGACGCCATTCCGGAGATACGCGGCCAGGGGTTCGACGCCATCCTCGACCGCGTCCTGGAGACCGGCGAGCCTTGGGTGGGCCGCGAGACGCCGGTGCTGCTCCAGCGGACGCCGGGCGCGCCGCTGGAGCCGCGCTACCTGGACATGGTCTTCCAGCCGCTCGCCGAGGCAGACGGCACCCGCTCGGGCGTGGTGGTGCACGGGTCCGACATCACGGCACAGGTGCTGGCCCGCCGCGACGTGGAGCGGCTGCTGGAGGTGAGCGAGCGGGCGCGCGCCGACGCCGAGGCCGCGCGGGCCGAGGCGGAGGCGGCCAACCGCGCCAAGGGCGAGTTCCTGGCGGTGATGAGCCACGAGCTGCGCACCCCGCTCAACGCCATCGGCGGCTACGCGGAGCTGATGGAGATGGGGATCCGCGGGGCCGTCACGCCCCAGCAGGCCGAGGATCTGCGCCGCATCCAGCAGAGCCAGCGCCACCTGCTGGGGCTCATCAACGAGGTGCTCAACTACGCCAAGCTGGAGACGGGCACCGTCCACTTCGAGGTGGAGGACGTGCGCATCGGCGAGGCGCTCGCCGCCGCCGAGTCGCTGGTCGCGCCGCAGGCCCGCGCCAAGGGGCTGGCGCTGGTGGTGGAGGCCCCGGCGCCCATGCTGGCCGCGCGGGCCGACCCGGAGAAGCTGCGCCAGGTCCTGGTCAACCTCCTCTCCAACGCCGTCAAGTTCACCGACGCCGGCGGGCGGGTGGAGATGTCCGCCGGCCGCGAGGGGGACCGCGTGTGCGTGACCGTGGCCGACAGCGGGATCGGCATCCCGGCCGACAAGCTGGACGCCATCTTCGACCCGTTCGTGCAGGTCCGCGCCGACCTCACGCGCCCGCACGAGGGCACGGGGCTGGGCCTCGCCATCTCCCGCGACCTGGCGCGCGGCATGGGCGGCGAGCTGTCTGCCCAGAGCCGGCCCGGCGAGGGGAGCACCTTCACCCTCCGCCTCCCCGCGGCGTCGATCACCTAGCCCGGTCCTCGTTCGGGTTTCCCCCGGCCTTTCCGTAGACGGAGCCACGGCTCTCGATGGCTCTCGGCCGATTGAAGGGTCGGTCGAGAACCGCTTTGGCGCATCGGCATCGTTCAGCAGCTCCAGCCGGTGCCGGTGGATCGGCGTTGGACGTGCACGCCGTCGTCTCGTCGTACGTGATGGAAGATGCGGGGACGGCATCGTGCCTCCCCCGAGATGCCGTCACGCGCCGGCGGTCGTCGCCGGGAGAAGCACGGAAGCGCGATCATCGCTTCGTGTTCGGTCGATGAGCGGCGAACCTCGGCCATCGATGGGGATGCGGAACGACGAAGCGCCGGCGGTCGCGATGACCGCCGGCGCTTCATCATCTACCTACCCGACATCCATCTACCTACCCCGCACCCATCTACCCATCTACCTACCCGGCGGATGCTACGGCGCGGGGGCGGTGGCGGGGCCGGAGACGCCGGTGAAGCCGTCGAACGAGACGTTGGCCGGCTCGTACGTATAGACGCCCAGCGCGCCGGTGGGGATCGCCGAGTCGACGCCGATCACCATCCAGCCGGACGGCTCGGGCGTGCCGTCGGCCCACACCTTCCCCTGCATCATGCTGCCCGATGCGCGGAACCGCATCCAGTACCACGTGTTCGTGCTGCTGGCGAAGTGCGTGGACGTCATGAACATCCACCCGCCGTTCAGGAAGCGGTCCATCTCGATCTCGCCCGCGGCGGGGCGCAGGTAGAGCACGTAGGCCGACTCGCTGCCGTTGGTCATGCGGTGGCGCACGGCCAGGCCGGGGCCGTAGCCGTTGGCGGCGTCGAGCTTGATCTTGACCAGCGCCTCCTGCTCGCCGCCGTCCACGTTCACGTTGTCGGCGCGGAAGATGTGGCGCGCCGTGACGGTGGTCGCGCCGCGCAGCACCTTCCCGTCGCTTGCGGTGGCGTCCGCCTCCACCGTCCACGCGGACCCGAACGGCGCGGAAGAGGCCGTCCATCCGGCGGGCTGCGCGCCCACGGCGTCGCCGCCGAACGTGGTGCTCCACACCTGGCTGAGCGGCGCCGGCGGAGCGGCCGTCACCACCACCTTCACCGTGTCCGCCAGCGTGCCGCCCTGCACCGTGGCGATGGCGCGGTAGGTCCCCGCGGCGGATCCGGCGGTGTACGTGCCTGCCGCGCTCACCGTGCCGCCCGTGCCCGTCCACGACAGCGACACGGGCACGCTGTCGCCGTTGGCCAGCACGCCGTAGCCCGCGAGCTGGACGGTCGCGCCCGACGTGGCCGAGGACGAGTCCGGCTTCGCCACCACCTGCGCCAGCGTGGCCGGCGGCGGTCCGGCGGAAGGCGTGGGCGCGGTGCCGCCCTGCGTGGCGGCGCTGAAGGCGTCGAAGTCGACCGTGTTGGGCTCGTACAGGTAGACGCCCACGGAGCCGGCGCCCAGCGAGCCGTCGCCCGTCTGCACGGTCCAGCCGCCGGGCTCGGGCGTGCCGTCGGCCCACACCTTCGCGCGCAGCGAGCTGCCGATGGCGGCGAAGCGCATCCAGTACCAGGTGCCCGGCGTGTTGGGGAACGGCGCGGCGCCCACCCATCCCCAGGCCCCGCCCACGAAGCGGTCGATCTCGATCTCGCCCGTGCCCGAGCGCAGGTAGGCCACGTAGGCGTTCTCGGCGCCGCCGCTCATGGTGTGGCGCACGGCCAGGCCGGGGCCGTAGCCGTCGTCGTCGCCCATGCGGAAGCGCGTGAGCACCTCCTCGTCGGTCGTCGCGTCGGGAACGCTGTCGAAGCGCAGGATGTGGCGCGCGATGTTGCCCGCCACCGCCCGCAGCACCCGCCCGTCGGGCACGGAGGGGTCCGGCGCCAGCTGCCAGGTCATGTTCCCCGGAGCCGACGTGGCCGTCCATCCCGCGGGCGCCGTCCATCCGGCTCCGGCGGAGAACGTGGTCACCCACGTCTGCCCCACCGGCGGCGGCGGCGCCGGCGACACGTCCACCGACCACGTGTCCCACTGCATCACGCCGTTGTCGTGGTTCGCCACGCCGGGCCTGCCCGACGGGTATCGCGTGTCGAAGGCGTCTATGCCCCAGGCTCCCGGCTCCAGCACGTCGCGCGGCCACACGCGCGCCCGGATGTGGCCGCCCGTGGCCACCAGCCGGACCTTGTACCACGCGTTCATTTCCCAGCTCAGCGGCAGGTCGGCGAGCTGCTGGTACGCGCCGCCGGCCCACGTGGCCAGCACCACGCTGCGCACGCCGGCCGCCTGGTTGTCCACGAAGTACAGCGCGTAGCCGTGCTCGTCCGGCGCGGTGCCGCCCATGCGCACCGCGGCCGAGCCCAGGTAGTAGAGCGAGGTGCCGCCGCCCAGCGAGCGCACGCGGAAGTCGGTGAGCACCGACTGGTCGCCCACGTCGCCGAAGCCGTCGAAGCTCAGCCCCCAGCGGTTGCGCGAGGCGCCCACGCTATTCCACTCCAGCAGCTGCCCGCCCGTGGCCGACGGGTCCGTCACGACCTTCCAGAACGCCGCCGGGTCCCACTGCTGCGACCACCCCGCCGGCTGCGGGCCGGCGGCGTACGGGCTGAAGTCGGTGGCGAAGGTGCTGCCGGTGGGCGCGGGCGGCGGCAGCGGCGCCACCTCGGCGCGCCGGTAGGTGCGCGCCAGCCACGACTGGTAGCCCTGCTGGGCCAGCAGCGTGCCGAAGCCGCCGGCGTTCATCACGTCGTCGTACGCGCGGAAGTAGCGCGTCTTCAGCGCGACGTCCGCGGCGGAGAGGTTGGCGGGGCGGGTGGAGATGTTGTAGTCGGCGTACCACCACAGGCTCCAGCCCGCGCCCGTGCCCGCGGCCTTCACCGCGTCGCCCACGGCCGAGTGGTCGGCGTGGTCGCCGGGGTTGAGCGCGCGGTCCCAGTCCGGCGCGTGCACGCGGGGCTCGGGCAGCCCGCCGCTCTCCAGCTCCACCAGCGCGCGCAGGGTGCCGGTGAGGTCGCCCCAGGTGGCGTAGGCGGTGCTGCCGTCCATCGCGGCGAGCGCCGTGCCCTGGTCGCGCAGCAGCTCCATGCTGCCGTGGCCGAAGCCCAGCCCGTCGCTGTTTCCGTCCGGCAGGCGCAGGTAGTAGGCGACCACCTTGCCCTTGGCGCAGCGCCGCAACGCGTGCGCGTTCACGGGCTGCACCGCGCACGCCCACGCCCCCGCGCCCGCCAGCGAGTCCGCAGACGCCTGGGCCGCCCGCTCGCGGGCGTGCCAGTACGCCGTGTCGTTCCCCGCGTCGCCCGCGGTGGCGTACACCAGCACCACGTGGTCGTCGCCCGGCAGCGCCGCGGCCACGCGGTCGCCCATGAAGAGCTGCCAGTCGTCCTGGTGCCCGTGGATGAACACGTCCACCGCGGCCGTCGTGACCGCGCGCGCCGCCGGGCCCCCGGCGGAGGGACCGCGCGCGCCCAGCGGCTGGTCGTCGCGGCAGGACGCCAGCAGGCCGCCCGCGACGGCGATGGCCAGCGCGAGGGCGCGCGCACCCCGGCGGTGCACCCGCGCGGCTGGGTGGGCGGGGCGGACGAGGCGAGTGCGCATCTGCGGGACCTCCTGCGGGGGAAGACGGTGGGCCCTCCCGCGTCCCCGGCGGCGGGGAAACGGGCGGCGTGCTTGCGGGAGCGCCGGCCTGGGGCGCACGCCTGCACCCGGCAAGTGCGGGGCGCGGCGCGGCCGGCGGGGGAGCGTGCCTACCTGGTTGCTGTCGGGAGAGTTACGGAAGACGGCGGGAAATGCGGGTGCGGCTTCTCGTGGCCGAGCGCCCCCACCCGTGGCGCGGGCGCACCATCGCGACCCGCCGCGGGCGGCTCGGCCTCGAGCACGGCGTCGACCACGTTCACGAACAGCTCGCGCGCGGCGGGGAGCCGGGCGAGGAAGTGCAGCCCCTTCACGCAGCGGTAGTCGCGGCGCACGAAGCGCAGCCCGCTGCGCGCCGCCACTCGCTCGAAACGCCGCAGGGTCATGCGGTTGAGGCCGGACTCCACCTCCTCGTACCGCCGCGCGCCGTCGGAGCGGTAGCGGGCGCGCACCGCCATCACCGTGCGCTCGCTGAACAGCAGGTTCACCCACGGCACGCGGGTGAAGAAGTGCATGTGGCTGCCCGACGGCGCCATCCACGGCGGCCCGAACGTCACCAGCAGCCGCCCGCCCGGCGCCAGGGCGGAGCGCATCGCCCCCAGCACCGCGGCGGGGTCGCCGAAGTGCTCCATCGCGTTCTGCGAGATCACCGCGTCGAACGTCCCCTCGCCCTCCTCCGGCACGGCGGCCGCGAAGGCCAGGCGGTGCGGCCCCAGCCCCTCGCGCCGGGCGAGCGCGCGGGCGCCGTCCAGCACGCGTGCGTTCGTGTCCACGCCCAGCACGTACGCCGCGCCCTCGCGCGCCAGCGCCGCCGCCTGGAAGCCGCTCCCGCAGCCGAAGTCCAGCACCCGCTTGCCGCGGATCCAGCGGTCCAGGTCCGGGAAGCTGCGCCGCAGCGGCCCCAGCGCGTTCTCCACCGTCCACGGGTCCAGCGCCTCCGCGTAGTCGCCGGTGGATGCGGGGCGCGAGAGGGCGAGGAGGATGCGCTCGGCCGGCCTCATGCCACCGGCTCCGCGTGGAGGTCGTTCAGATGCGAGACGGCGGCGGGGCGGGGGAGAGGACCGGCGTAGAGCGACTCGTACGCGGCGACCATCGTTTCCAGCGAGAAGCGCTCGGCCACGCGGGCCCTCGCGGCCCGGCCGTCCGCCTCCCGTGCGCGCGCATCCGCCAGCGCGGCGGCCCAGGCGTTCGCCAGTGCTTCGGGGTGTGCGGGTGCGACGAGCCGGTGCCGGAGGCCGGTGCCGAGCACCGCCGCGTTGCCGCCCACGTCGGTCACCACGGGGCAGATGCCGGCGCTCATCGCCTCCAGCAGGCTCACGGACGTGCCCTCGCTGTGCGACGAGAGGGTGAAGACGCCGAACGCCGCGTGCAGCGCGTGCACGTCGTCGCGCCATCCCAGGAACCGCACGCGGTCGCCGATCTCCATCGCCCGTGCCAGCTCCTCCAACCTTCCGCGCTCCGAACCGTCGCCGGCGAGGACGAGCACCGGGCGGGGGCGCGCATCGTCCGAGCGGTGGACGAGGGATGCCATCGCCCGCACCATCACGTCGTAGCCCTTGACCGGCTCCAGCCGGCCGATGCTGCCCAGGATCGGCGCGTCGGCCGGGATGCCGAGCTCGGCACGGAGGGCGGAGCCGTCGCCGCCGGGGCGGAAGGCGTCCACGCCCACGCCGTTGGGAACGGCGACCACTCGCGCGCGGCCGCCGGTCACGCGCAGGCGCAGGTGCCGGGCGAGCGCGTCCGACACGGCCACCACCACGTCCGTCCGGCGCGAGGCGGTGCGGTCGATCAGCCGGTCCGAGAGCGGGTCGGGGAAGCGGCGGCCGTGCTCCGTGTGCACCACGCGCGGCACCCCGGCCATGCGCGCCGCCGTCGCCGCCTTCAGCCACACGCCGCTGTGGCTGTGCACCACGTCCGGGGCGATTCGGGCGATCTCGCGCGCGAGCGCCGCCGGGCGCAGGAGCGACCATCGGGGCAGCGGCCCGCACAGGTGCACGCCCGCCACGCCCGCGATCTCCCGCCCGAAGCGCCCCACGTACTGAAGGCAGAGCACGTGCGGCTCGAAGCGCTCGCGGTCCACGCGCCTCGCCATCTCCGCGATCAGGCGCTCCATCCCCCCGTAGTTCAGGTTCTGCACCACGTGCAGCACCCGCGTTCGGCGTGCGCTCACGGCTCTCCTCTCCCCTGCGGCATCGTGCATCTATCGAATCTCAGGCTTGCGACGGATCGGCTCCGGCGATTCGGAACGGACGTAGATGAGCACGGCGGTGGATCGAGAACGGCAGTGGATCGTTCAGCAGCGGACGAACGGTCTGGCGATGAACCTCGGAAGATGAAGTTCAATCGACGGATGTCGTTCGATGGATGTTGTTCGATCATCTTCGGTAGATGAACAGCGGTAGATGCGCTCCGGCGATTCCGTCGCGATGTTCGAATCGCGGTCCGCCGGGCACTCGGCGGATGCGGGAGATGCGGGGCCGGCGACGGAGGATCAGCGGCGGAGGAACCAGTCGATGGTCTCGCGGACGAACGGGGCCGGGTCCGATGCGCGGAGCACCTCGCCGCGCCGGCCGCGCGACCAGGGGGTGAGCACGTGCGCGGCGGTGCTCAGGCGGCCGGGCGAGCCCGCGGGCAGCGCCAGCTCCGCCGGCGAGCGGCGGATGCGCGTGAGCAGGTGGTCCACGTCGCCCCATTCCCACCGGCTGCGCACGCCCGGCCGGTACGGCGGCGGCGCTTTCGGGGCGCGGCCCGCCGCGCACTCCAGCAGCAGCGCGGGGAAATCCACCCCCGCATCTACCGCGAGCTGAAGCGATCCCCAGAAGCGTCCGTTGATCTCCATCAGGTACGGCGTGCCCGTCCCCTCATCGACCTTCATCTCCACCATCGCCACGCCCTGCCAGCGGAACGACGCCAGCAGCGCCGCGGCCCGGTCGGCCAGCACCGGGTCCGCCGCCACGCTCTCGCGCAGCACGCTCACGCCGCCGGCGGGGGGCTTCTCCCGCAGCCGGCGGTGGGCGAAGGACGCACGCACCCGGCCGTCCCACATCAGCAGGAAGATGCCGGTGCCGGGGCCCACCACGCGCTGCTGCACCATCACCGGGTACGCCTCGGGCGGCAGGTCTTCCAGCACCACGCGCAGCTCCACCCAGTCCGCCGCGTGCTGCACCGGCACCTTGCAGCGCGTCCCCTCGCCCTCGCACACCGAGCGCGACGGCTTCACCACCACGGGGAAGCGGAAGGTGTCCGGCGCCACGGTAGCCCGGTCCTCCGCCCGCTCGATCACGCGCTGGGCGGGCACGGCGATGCCCGCGCGCTCCGCCGCCGCCAGCACCCGCCGCTTGTCGCACACCGCGCGGAACACCGGCTCGGTGGGGAAGGGCAGCAGCACGCCCGGCGGCCGCTCGCCGAACGGGAGCACCGCCAGCAGCGACGCCTCGGAGATGGGCAGCAGCACCTCGACTCTCAGCCGCACGGCGAGCGCCCGCACCTCTGCCGCGAAGGCGGCTGGCGCGGCGAGCGGATCGGAGACGACGGACCTCGACCGTGCCCAGCGGGAGCTTCCCGCCAGCGTGCGCTCGCGCGGGCCGCACACGTGCACCTCGTGGCCGGCGCGTCCCAGCGAGCGGACGACCGCCAGGGCGGCGCGCTCGCCGCCGTCGGTGACCAGTACGCGCGGCATCTCAGCCCAGTGGCAGGCCCGCGGCCCGCAGCACGAATCCGTCGTGCGACAGCCCGGCGGGCACGTTCACCCGCGGCACCGCCATCCTCTGCCCCGTGGCCCGCAGCGGCCCGCCGCCCACGCGCACCGCGCCCTCGTAGCCCGCCGCCGCCGCCGCCCGCTCCACCTCTGCCGAGAACAGGCCGTACGGATACGACAGCCACGGGATCGCGCATCCGAACTTTTGGCGTAACGCCCGCAGCGGGCGCACCAGCTCGTCCTCCAGCTCGCGGCCGGAGAGCGCCGTGAGGTTCGCGTGCGTCCACCCGTGCGAGCCGAGGGAGATGCCGGGCGTCCGCCCCGCGGCCCGCATCTCCGCCTCGCCCGCCACCGTCGCGTGCCACGGCAGCGGGTGCGCGCCGGGCAGCGGCACGCTGCGGCGGATGGGCACCTCGCGGCCGCCCAGCACGCCCAGCGCGGCGGCCCGGAACGCCTCCGGCAGCCCCGCCGCGCCCGGCTGCACCATCTCGTCCCACCAGTAGCCGTGTCCAGCGGCCAGGCCGGGGACCACGAAGAACGTGGCCGGCATCCCCCGCTTCGCCAGCTCCTCCAGCCCGGCCGTGAGGGCGCCGCGGTAGCCGTCGTCGAACGTGACCACGGCGCGGGGGCGGCGGGAGCGCGCGGGGCGCAGCATCTCGGGCAGCGGCACCACGTCGTGCGTGGCCGCCAGCGCGTCCAGCTGCCGCGCGAAGTCGTCCTGCGGCAGGTGCAGCGAGCGGTCGCCGGCCGCTCGCTCGCCCCGCGGCACCACGTTGTGGTAGGCGAGCACGACCGTGCCGCGGGCGCCGCGGCGGAGCAGCGCGGGCACCGGGGTATGGGCCACGAAACGCTCGGCGGCATGTTTCGCGCGGCTGCGAAATGTTGCGTTCGCGCCACACATTTCCGGACTCCCGCATACGGTTCGCTGGGATTGCATCTGTAGTCGTATCATGGTATTATCGTGCGTCGAAACGCGGGCGGGCTCCAGCCCCATCCCCCACCGGGCGCAACTCGCGCACCGGCAGCGCGGCGGGCCACGCGGCCCTCCGGCGGTTCCACGAACCAGAACTTTACGAAGCTGCTCAGAGCAAAGGCGCCGAAAGGCGCCGGCGCAGAGCCACGGGGCTACCGCGGGGAACCGCCACGCCAGCCGAGCCGCCAGCTTCCCGACGAGCGTCGGGAGAGGTGGCTTTTTTTGTGCCTGTCTCCGGCGTTCCTTGAGCGAAAACACGGCCCAGGAGCTCGCACCATGAAGGCAGCCAAGATCGTTCCGGTGCTGTTGGCGTTCGCGGGGATGGCGGGGTGCGGCGGGGGAAGCGACGCGGTGACGGGGCCCACCGGCCCCACCGGCGGCGAAGAGGGGCCCACGCTGGCCGCCGTCGCCATCACGCCGCACACGGCCACGCTGCCCGCGGGCGGCAGCGTCCAGTTCTCGGCCGCGGCCACCATGAGCGACGGCAGCGCGGCCACGGCGGCGCTGCACTACACCGCCGTGGGCGGCACCGTCACCGCCGCGGGGCTCTTCACCGCCACGGGCTCGGCCGGCACCGCGCTGGTCATCGCCTCGGCAGACGGAGGGCCGGCGGACACGGCGCACGTCACCGTCACCGCCCCCACGCCCGTCATCACCCTGAGCGCCGTGGTGGTCGGCCCGGCGGGCGCCAGCGTGGCGGCCGGGGGGACGCTGCAGCTCAGCGCGCAGGGCCGCTACTCCAACGGCAGCACCGCCGCAGTGGCGGTCACGTGGACGGCCACCGGCGGCACCGTGAGCGCCGCGGGCCTGTACACGGCCGGCGCCACCGCGGGCACGTACCGCGTGAAGGCCGCCGCCGCGGGCGGCATCGCGGACTCGGTCGCCGTCACCGTCACCGCGGCGACCCCGGCCCCCACGCCCACGCCGACTCCCACCCCCACGCCTACTCCGACTCCCGCGCCGGGCGGGACGTTCACGGCGCTGGCGGGCGACGACTGGCACTCGTACGCGAACAAGGCCGCGCTCACCGCCCGCCAGTACTTCTGGTGGTTCGACTCGCGCGACGTGAACCAGTTCACCGACCTGGCGCAGGACCCCACCTTCGGCCAGGTGCTGCGCATCACCTTCCCGCAGAACAGCGGCTCGCCCGGCTCGTCGCCGCGCATGGCGCAGACGCTGCCCGCGCCGCTGGGCGACATGTGGCTGCGCTGGAAGATGAAGTACAACCCGGGCTGGACCACGGTGGGCCCGGACCCCGCCGGCTCGGCCAACAGCTACAAGATCGCCTTCTTCGAGTGGGAGAGCGGGTTCAGCAGCCGCGGCGAGCTGGAGCTGTCCAACACCAGCCAGTACATCACCGGCGTGGGCGTGCAGGACGCATCGGGCGCCTTCCTGCACTACAGCGAGACCCTCCTGCCCGGCAGCGCGGCCGACTTCGGCAACGTGGGCACCGAGTGGACCGACGGCGAGTGGTGGGAGTACGTGATCCACTACAAGAAGACGGGCGCCAATTCGGCCCTCTACCAGTACTGGCGCCGCCGTCTCACCTCGGGCGGCAAGGTGGTCGCCAACGGGTGGACGTACCACGGCATGGCCATGAGCGGCGCCACCACGCCCCGCGTGCGGCAGATCGAGCTCGGCGCGAACAAAAACAAGAACAATCCCACGACCATGTACATCTACTGGGGCCCGTGGGAGGTGGTGGACGGCGGCAGGTACGCCAACCCCTTCTCCATGCCGAACGCCCAGTAGCCGCACCGCCGCTTTCCTCCGCCGCTCGCCCGGCGGAAGGGACGGACGGGTGGATCGAAGATCGGCTCGGCAGATTTCGCTGGATGAACGGCCGCTGATCCAAGCGGATCCCAGCCGACAAGCGGGCTCGGTCTCGGTAGATGAACGCCAGGCCACTGCGGATGATCGGCAGACGGCTCGATCGGACGATGTTCGGACAGTGATCGGAAGATGGACGGCCGGGAATTGGACGATGTCCGAGAGCGACCGGAAGATGGGCGGCTGCCAGCGGGGATGAGCAGCATCCGATCATCCCGTATGTTCGATAGACGGACCGTTCGGTAGATGGATAGCGGACGACGGATCGACCTCGTCCGGCAGAATGCAGCGGATGCGGGAGCGCGGCGGCTCGCGAGGATCGCCTCGGGACGAGGCGGTGGAAGCGCGGAGGACGCAGGGCGGCGGTAGAACGCCGGGCATGGACTGCCCGCGGCGAAGGCCGCGCTCCCGCGGCGAAAAAACGTCTGGCGGCAGCGCGTGCCGAAAAGACGTAAGTATCGGCAGATGCAAGACATATAGCTTCGGTGTCAGTGGCACGGGTGATGCAAACCTGCATCCCCGGCCGCCGACGCAGACGGCCGGAACGGAACGCTGATCAGAGCAACGGCGCCGAAAGGCGCCCGCGCAGAGCCACGGGGCTACCGCGGGAGACAGTCTCCCGCCATGCCGGCCGAGCCGCCAGCGACTCGAGATCCGTCGACCCTGGCGGCTCTGTGCATTCCGGAAACGGAAACCTTGCTCGACGAAGGATCCGGACAGGCAACCGGCGACGGGCGAAGCGAGCCCTGGGTTACTCCATCCGCCAGATTTCGCGGAACGAGGGAACGCCGAGCCGCGTTGTGCAAAGTTTCTCGCACAATGCGCAGGTTACCCGAACCATGACAGGCGGACAGGAAGGCCACGCATCGCTCGTAACAATGGGGATTGGCCGGAGTTGTAGATACACGGGTGATTGTGAATCATGTGGAGTAGTTCTCGTAAGTTAGCCAGGGCGCGAAATGACGCGCTAAAAACCCTCAAATGCAAACAAATGTCGTAACTGATTGTCGAATATGGGCTTACGCATGGCACACCTCATGCGATTTTCCCGCAACGCGGCCGCCGATGATGGCGGACCGACCGGACGCTGATCAGAGCAAAGGTGCCGAAAGGTGCCGACGCAGAGCTACGGGGCTACAGCGGGGGGCAACTCCCGCCACGCCAGCCGAGCCGCCAGCGACTCGCAGGGTCGAGCTGGCGGCTTTTCTTTGCCCAAAAACGGGGGAAAAGCCGCGGTTCCGGGAGTCACTAACGCGGTTTCGAGGAGACGTTCAGATGAGAAGCACGGCAGCAAGCAGGAACGGGAAGGCCATCCTGGCGGCTACGGCGCTCGCGGCGCTGGCGGCCTGCTCCGACCGCACGCAGGCCCCGGTGGGCCCGCTGGACGGCGGCGTGCAGGCAGCCCCCGCCGTGGCGACCAGCGGGTATAGCGCGGTCGTGGGAGACGACTGGAAGGCGTACCAGACCAAGGACCAGCTCAAGGCCGCCGGCCTGTTCTGGTGGGTCGACTCGGCCAACCGGAACGTGTACGACTACGTGGACCTGGTACAGGACCCCACCTTCGGGCAGGTGGTGCGCATCACCTTCCCGGCGAACACCGGCTCGTCGGGGTCGTCGCCCCGCATCGCCAAGGACCTGCCGGCGCCCATGGACAAGATGTGGTACCGCTGGCGCATGAAGTTCCAGCCCGGCTGGACCACGGTGGGCCCCGACCCCAGCGGCTGGGCCAACAGCTACAAGATCGCCTTCTGGACCTGGCAGGGCTACGCGGGCCGCGGCGAGATCGAGTACTCCAACACCAGCGAGTACATCACCGGCAACGGCGTGAACGACGGCGCGACCGGCGCCAGCCTGTCGTACAAGGAGACGCTCATGCCCGGCAGCGCCGCCAACTTCGGCGTGACCAGCCAGGAGTGGAGCGACGGCCAGTGGTACGAGTTCGTGGTCTACTACGAGAAGACGGGCGCGACCACGGCCAACCAGTACTTCTGGCGGCGCAAGCTGACCACCAACGGGGCCATCAACCCCAACCCGTGGATCTTCCACGGCTACGCCATGAGCGGCAACACCACGCCGCAGGTGGCGCACGTGGAGCTGGGCATCAACAAGAACAAGAACAACCCCACCACCATGTACCTGTACTGGGGCCAGTGGGAGGTGGTGGACGGGGCCAAGTACCCCAACCCGTTCGGCATGCCCAACGTGAGCGGCAGCGCCCCGGCGCCCTCGCCCGCCACGGCCACCAAGGTCACGGTGAGCCCCAAGACGGTCTCGCTCGCCCCCTCGGGCACGGCGCAGTTCAGCGCCACCGCGCAGATGAGCGACGGCACCACGCAGGCGGCGTCGGTCACGTGGACGGCCACCGCGGGCACCGTGGCGAGCACGGGCGCCTACACCGCGCCGGCCAGCGCGGGCACGTACAAGGTCGTGGGCACCGCCGCGAACGGCATGGCCGACACGGCCACGGTCACGGTGGCCGCGCAGTCGGCGACGGTGACCAAGGTGACGCTGGCGCCCAAGGGCAGCAGCGTGCAGTCCGGCAAGACGCTGCAGTTCAGCGCCACGGCCACCATGAGCGACGGCACGTCGCAGCCGGCGAGCGTGGCCTACAACGCCACCGGCGGCACCATCAGCGGTGCCGGGCTGTACACGGCCGGCGCAGCCGCGGGCACCTTCCGCGTGATCGCCACCGCCACCAACGGCGTGGCCGACACCGCCTCGGTCAACGTGACCGCGGCCCCGGCGGCGACGCTGACGGCGGTCGTGCTCAACCCGCCCACCGCGTCCGTGCAGGCGGGCGGAACGGTTCAGTTCACCACGTCGGGCACGTACAGCGACGGCACCAGCAAGGCCGTGGCGGCCACGTACTCGGCCACCGGCGGGACCATCACCACCGCGGGCCTGTACACGGCGGGCCAGACGGGGGGCACGTTCCGCGTGATCTCGGTCGCGCAGGGCTCCACGCTGGCGGACACGTCCACGGTGACCGTCTCGTCGCCGGCAGCGACACGGCCTACGCTCACGAGGGTGGTGCTGAACCCGCCCAGCGCGTCGGTGCAGGGTGGCGGGACGGTGCAGTTCTCCGCCACGGGCACCTACAGCGACGGGTCGTCCAAGGCGGTCACGGCGACCTACAGCGCCACGGGCGGCACGATCACCACGGCGGGCCTGTACACCGCGGGGCAGACGGCCGGCACCTTCCGCGTGATCGCGGTGGGCCAGGGCTCCACGCTGGCCGACACGTCGGCCGTGACGGTCACGGCGTCCACCACGTCGGCGCCGCCGAGCACGGGGGCGTACGCCAAGGTCGCGGGTGACGACTGGCGCTCGTACGCGGCGGGCAGCTCGCTGCAGCCCACGGGCTACTTCGGCACCTCGGCGGCCACGTACGCCAACGTGTCGCTCGTCTCGGACCCCACGTTCGGGCAGGTCGCGCGCGTCACGCAGAACGCCGGCACCACCACGGCGCCGGTGCTGAACAAGAAGCTTCCCGCGGCGCTGGACCGCATGTGGTTCCGCTTCCGCATGAAGCTCTCGCCGGGCTGGAACGCAGGCAGCGGGTGGACGCTGGCGCGGTGGACGTGGTCCGGATACGGTGGCAGCGGCAGCCTGGACTTCGAGAACGGCGCGGGCTACGCCAACAACTGGAGCGCCAAGGACGCCGGCAACCAGTACATCCGCTACACCGAGAACCTGCTGCCCGGCAGCACGGCCTTCGGCACGGCGAGCGCGGAGCTCACCAGCGGCGACTGGTACGAGTACGTGGTGTACTGGCAGAAGACGGGCGCCACCACGGGCCGCCAGCACTTCTGGAAGCGCCGGCTCACCAGCGGCGGCACCACGGTGAACAACGCCTTCACCTACTACGGCTACACCGAGGACGGCAGCACCACGCCGCAGGCGGCGGCCGTGCAGCTCGGCGCCAACCTGCTCAAGGCGCCCGCGGCCACCCAGTACGTGTACTGGGGACCGTGGGAGGTGGTGAACGGCGCCACCTACGCCAACCCCTTCGGCATGAGCGGCTTCTAGCCCGCGGCTGAAGAACGGACCGCCCGTCGGCCGATCGGCAATGACAAGAGGGGGAGTCGCGTGAGCGGCTCCCCCTCGGTTTTTGGAAGGATGGGTTCGTGGCGGAAGCAGGCCCCCTCCCCCGGCCCCTCCCCCAAAACTGCCTGGGGGAGGGGAGACCAGAAGTGCGCGGCGCGAGGTCTGCGCGGTGTCTGCCGGACAACGCCCGGATCGCGTAAGTCTCGCTCCCGCCGTGGAATAAGCTCCCCTCTCCCGCTTGCGGGGGAGGGGCGGGGGGAGGGGGCACCCTCTCCGCAGCCTCCAAGCTCGATCACCCGACGCTTTCCACCACCGAGCTCACGCGGAGACTGCGTGGACGGGTTCGGGGGTGATGGATGCGGAGGATGCCGGCGATGCGGCGCGGACGCGGGGCGTCTTGCGGAGGAGCCAGTTGGGATACGGATCCAGCAGCGACGCGGGCAGGCCCAGGCGAGTGAGCGCGCGGTGGCGCGGGCGCGAGGTCTCGGGGATCAGCGTGTACGGCGAGCCGAGCGCGTCCACCATCTCCCGAAAGCCGAGACCGCGCCAGCCGGAGCTGGGCCAGTGCCCATCGGCTGGGAAGCGGCCGCGGCGCACGGCGTAGCGGCGGGCCGTCTCGGCCGGGAGCCAGGGGACGAACCAGAGGCCGGTGGTGTGGACGTCCTTCGGCAGGTACTTGTTGGGCGTCTCGTTGACCATCAGGTAGCCGCCGTCGGCCAGCACGCGCCACAGCTCGCGGATGTACGCCTCGCGCGGCTGGGGGATGTGCTCGATCACCGCGTTCGCGAGCACCATGTCGAACGCGCCGTCCGCGAAAGGCAGCACGCGTGTGTCGGCCACGTGCAGCAGCGTGGCCCGCGGTCCGAACCCGGCGTGCGCGAGGATGCGGTGCCCGGCGCGCACCCACTCGGCCTCGGGCTCCACGCCCACGACCTCGGCGGCGCCCATCTCCAGCAGCGCGCAGATGGCTGGGCCGTGCGACGCGCCGAAGTCCAGCACCCGCTTGCCCTCGAACAGGGGGCGAAGCGGCTCCAGCGTCTGCTTGAGCGTGGCGTACCGGCGCCGCTCCTTGGGGTCGTCCACGCACTCCAGGAACACGTCCATGGCTCATCTCCGCGGTGGTTTGCGCATCCGTCTCGTCCTCCCGGCTCGCACACCGCAATCCATCCGTCCCGCCGCGCATCTCCCGAGAAAAGCAGCGTAGATGCTGGAACCGCAGATGCGCCCCCATCCCGCCCGTGGCGCGACCCGGCAACAGTTGTCGCGCCACTCGCCGCCTCCGCAGGCCGCACTCCATCACGCATCGGCCGTCGTCTCGTCGATCCGCGGAGAGCGATCGGCGCCGCGCACGGGCGATTCGGTAGACGACGGGCGATGCGATGCGGATGTCCGCATCTCCAGAAGTCACCGGCGTCTCCTCGCCGGTGTGAATCGCGCCGGGCCGCGCCGACAGTAGATGCGGGGCGCCGGAGTTGCGCGTCCTGAAGCGTATGTCACGGGCCGATAGGCCGGGCGCGCGACGCGGATGACAGCGCGCAACCCATTGCGGAGGAAAGTCTTGCCCGTCCGGAATCCCCCATCCCGATCTCCCGCGCATCTCCGCGCGATGCGTGGCGTACGCGCAACACCGGGCGTGGGCGCGCGTCGCCGCAGGTTCGGGCGCGGCGCGGCGTGGATGGCGGCATTCGCGTGCGTCGCGGTGGCAGGGCTCGTGCGCGCGGCGGGGAGCGAGCGGGTGCGCAGGCAGCTGGAGCCCGCGCTGGCATCGGCCGCGTCGTTGCTGCCGGGCGGGCCGCAGCGCATCTCCCAGACGGGCGCGTACCGCACCGTCGCGGGCGACGACTGGAAGAGCTACGCGTCGCGCGAAGAGCTGCGGCGATCGGCGTACTTCTGGTGGTTCGATGCGCGCGACGTGTACGGCTTCGTCGACCTGGTGCCGGACGCCACCTTCGGGCGTGCGCTGCGCATCACCTTCCCGGCGAACGCCGGCTCGCCCGGCTCGTCGCCGCGCATGGCGCAGAAGGTGGCGCCGCTGGACGACATGTGGCTGCGCTGGAAGATGCGCTTCGAGCCGGGCTGGACCACGTCCGGCCCCGACCCGGCGGGATCTGCGGACAGCTACAAGCTGGCGTTTTTCCAGTGGGAGGGCTTCGACGGGCGCGGCGAGCTGCAGTTCTCGAACGGCACGGATTACGTGACCGGCGTGGGCGTGCAGGAGCGCGGCGGGGCGTATCTGCCGTACCTGGAGATGCCGCTGCCGGGCTCCGCGCCGGACTTCGGCCGCGTGACGACGGAGTGGACGGATGGCGAGTGGTGGGAGTACGCGATCCATTACCGGAAGACGGGCGAGAGATCCGCCGTCTTCCAGTACTGGCGCCGCCGGCTCACCCGCGGCGGGCGCATCGACCCCGGCGGGTGGACGTACCACGGCATGGAGATGCGCGGCTCGCCCACCCCGCGCGTGGCGAAGGTGGAGCTGGGGGCGAACAAGAACAAGAACAACCCGCGCGACCTGCATCTGTTCTGGGGGCCGTGGGAGGTGGTGGACGGTTCTCGCCATCCCGATCCGTTCGCGCTGCCGAACGCGTTCTGAGGCGGTTCTGCCGGGCTGGTGCAGGCGAGTGGTGGCGGTTGAAACCGCGGCAACGACTGCGCAAAGTCCGCCTTCGCGGACTAACGGCAACTGCTTGGAAGACCTGAGGTTCCTCGCATTTTCTGCCCGTCGACATTCCCCGAGCTGGAATCCCGTGGCGAAAACTCAGACATCGGCCGAGGGCCCCGCGGTTCGGGCGGGCATGCGGCGCGCGCGCGTGGCCGTTCCCGCGCTGAACGGGCGTGGCATCGTGGTAGATGCGGAGCCGGTGAGAGCTGCGGATGCGGTTCCCGGCGCGGAGAAGCTGGGTATCGCGGCGATCCTGCTGGTGGGCGCGGCGCTGCGGATGTGGGGACTGCGAAGCTTCCCGCTGGACCAGGACGAGCTCTACACGGTGATGGAGGGGCGCGACCTCTTCCACGTGGCGCTGGCGCCGGGGATCCACGCGCGGCCGCTGTACTTCCTGCTCCAGCACGTCATGCTGTCGCTCTTCCCCGCGACGGAGGGATGGCTGCGGCTGGTGCCGTTCGTGGCGGGCGTGGCGGGCATCTGGGCGGTGTGGGTGCTGGCGCGGCGGGTGTTCGGTGGCGCGGCGGGGCTGGTGGCGGCGGTGCTGGTGGCCGTTGCGCCGTGGCACCTGCACGAGAGCGGCTTCGCGCGCTACTGGTCGGTGCTCTTCCTGCTCTCCGCCCTCTTCCAGCGCGCGCTGTGGGAGGCGTACGGGCGGGAGAGGATGCGCGGCTTCGTCGCGGCCCTGGTGCCGCTGGCGCTGGGGTCGGCCACGCACCCGTCGTTCGCGTTCCCGGCCGCGGGTGCGGCGCTGGGCGTCACGCTCGTGCGGGCGGATGGGCGGTTCGGCTGGCGGTGGCCGTCGCGGCTGGCGTGGATGGGGCTGTGGATGCCGTACCTGGCGCTCATCGCGGCGGGCTGGGCGGCGCTACGGCTGGGCGGGCACTCCGGCGCGCTTCAGAACTGGGGCGGGCGCGGCTGGCTCTCCACGCTGCGCCTTGTCCCCGCCGTCGCAGAGTGGCTGTCGCCGGCGATGTGCGTGGCGGGGCTGCTGGGTGCCGCGGCCGCGCTCGCATCGGGAGATGCGGGGCGGCGGCGCTGGGGCGCGATGGCGGCCTGCGGCGTGGCTGCCACGCTGAGTGGGATGATGATCGCCGCCTTCCGCACCGACGTGTACGCGGACTACGCGACGGCCATGCTGCCGCTCGTCTTCGTCTCCGCGGGCGGGCTGGTGCAGATGGGCGTGGAGCGGATGGCGTCCGGACGTGCCCTCGCCGCCTGGGCCGCGACGGCGGTGCTGTGCGCGGCGGTGCTTCCGGCGACCGTATCGCACATCTCCAGCGGAACGCGCTACGACTACCGGCCGGCGTTCGCCTATCTGCGGGCGCATGCGGCCGGAGCGCGCGTGCTCACGTGGCCGAGAGTCGTGGCCGACCGCTACGCCGCGGGCCTGAACGTCCGCGAGATGCGCCACGATCCCGCGTTCCTGGAGCGCGAGCTGGCCGCGGCGGGCGATGTCTGGGTCGTCTCGTCGGTCCAGCGCTACGGCATGGTCGACGACGACGAGGGTCTCGTGAGCCGCTGGCTCGCCCACCGCTGCACCGAGGAAGCCGCCTTCGAGCGCCCGCGCTGGGACTACCGCATCTACCGTGTGGTCGTGCACCACTGCGTACGGACGCCGGGAGCACCGCCGCGGCCGTGATGCGACGCAGGAAGATTGGACGAGGGGCACCGGCGCGGATCGCGCGGGTGCCCCTCGTCGCGTTTTCTGTGAGGCATCTCCTGCTTCTACTCGCGCGGTGAGGCGAGAAGCTCATCGGCCGACACGCCGAAGGCGACGAGCACGTCTCCGCTCGCACGGTAGTATCGGCTTTTCCCGGCGGTACGTGTGGCGTGGATCGCCTTCTTCTGCTCCAGGCGCTGAAACAGCTTGCTAACCCCTGCCTGGCTGAGCTTCGTGGACTTGGCTGCATCAGCAACGCGCACCTCGCCCGCGGCATGGCCGTCGAGGATTCGCTTGAGCTGGGCGAAGTCGTCCTCACCCACACGCTCTCGAAGCCTGCGTTGGCAGTCCGGGGCCGCCACTCGCCGTACATCTGCCTCGGTCATCGGCCGCACCCCGTGGACCCCTAAGATCGCCTCGGCGGCTTCGGTGAGCAGGCGCAGGAAGTTGCGAAGGTCTCCCTGGTACAACGCGTACAGCCTTGCCGCTTCCGCGGGCTCGATGGGCGGAGTGACGGAGTGTTTCGCGAGCTTGAGATGTTCGTACCGCAATGCAAGCAGGCGTTCGACGGATGCCGGGGAGAGCGACTCGAGAACCAGGGCGGCCGGGAAGATCCCGCCTACCTGCTCGTGGGTTCGGAAGATCGTGGTCTCGATACCCGTGGCTCCCACGAACATCCAGTGCGCACCGGGGATCAGGAGGTAGTCCCGCAGGTCGAGAACCAGCGTGGCCGCGGCCTGCGCATGCTCGATCGTCAGGGCTTCCAGGTTGTTTATGTGCAGTACCACGGGCGCGCCGATCTCGGCGGCCATGTGGTCCAGCGCGGCGCCGAGGTGTTCGTACAGCGAGTCGGGTGGAGCTTGAGGCGCTACGTAGCCGCGCGACATCCCTGCTCCCAACCCCATGAGCGATACCGATCCGCCGATCAGTTCGCCGCCCTCCAGGATACGGGCGGTGCGCGACCAGATTCCGCTCTCGTTGTCGAGCCCCGCACCGAGACGGATTCGCAGGAGCGTTCGCAGCACGTCCGCAATGAACGAGCTGCGCGTGGTCGTCGACTCGATCCGCACCGGCTGGTCGTACGTGGCGAGCCCGAGACTCGCCAGGTCGGCCTTGAGGCGATTCACGAAAGTGGTCTTCCCCACCCCCGGTGCCCCTTCGATGATCGTGCGTGTCGCCGTATCCGTCGAGAGACGCCGCCGCACACGCTCAAGCTCGCCATCTCGGCCAACGAAGAGGCTTACCGGGTGAGCGGAGTCACTCGTACGCAGCTCACTTTGGAAGAACGGATTTCCGCTCAGCCCGAACGGCTCCCACAAAGTAGAGATCGACATAGGGCTATCATCACCGTTTGAAGGTTGTCGGTTATTATAGTCAAATGAGTTATGATAAGCAAATAAGTTATCATAACCAACCGAACGCGCTCGGTAATGATGGATCCGTAGCGAAATGCGAAACGCTCCCTGCCGCTGTTGGACGCGTGCAACAGTCGGGGGTGCGGGACGACAGGGGGGAGGCAGGGGACCGATTTGTATCTCTTTGCAGATGGGAGAGATACGGCGCACGGCGAGCAGGCGGGGCAGGGCACCGGCATTGCGCTTGGGAGCGGTATGAGGACTCGCCCCGAGGTATCCGTCATCTTCCCGGCCTACAACGAAGAGGCCCGCCTGGAGCCCACCGTCGCTTTGGCGGCGGCGTACTTCGCGCGCACGGGGTGCGCGGCCGAGCTGATCGTGGTGGACGACGGGAGCCGCGACGGCACCGGCGCGCTGGTGCGCCGCCTCGCGGACCACGTCGACGCGTTGCGGCTGATCCGCCTGCCCGCCAACCGCGGCAAGGGCTACGCGGTGCGCGCCGGCGTGGTGAACGCGCGCGGCCGGCGCATCCTGTTCGCGGACGCCGACGGTGCCACGCCCATTGAGGAGCTGGAGCGGCTGGACGCGGCACTGGACCGCGGCGCGGACGTGGCCATCGGGAGCCGGGCGGTGGCGGCGGCGGGCGTGGAGGTGAAGGCGCGGCTGCACCGGCGGCTCATGGGGCGCACGTTCCACCTGCTGGTGAGCGCGCTCACCGTGCGCGGGTTCAGCGACACGCAGTGCGGCTTCAAGCTGTTCCGGGCAGACGTGGCGCAGGACCTGTTCTCGCGCATGCGCATGGACGGCTTCAGCTTCGACGTGGAGGTGCTGCTCATGGCGCAGCGCCGCGGCTATCGCGTGGCCGAGGTGCCCGTGAACTGGGCGCACGTGCCCGGCAGCCGCGTGAACCTCGTCGCGGACTCGCTGAAGATGGCGGCGGACCTGTTCGCGATCCGCGGCCACGCGCTGCGCGGGCGCTACGACCAGCCGCACCTGGCGCCGCTGGTGGAATCGCCCTTCCTCGCGGTGGATGCCGCGAAGACTCCGGCCGGCGTGGCGGGATGAGCTACGCGGCGTATCCCGCAGCTCCTCCCGCGCGCGGCGGGGCGGCCGGCTTCCCGGCCGCGGGTCCGCGCGCGGCGTACGGACGGCGCGGCTTCGCATCCGCTGGCCCTGCGCCGGTCTCCGCATCCGCCGCGTCCGCGTCCGCGGGGAAGTGGACGGCGATGGACGGGGCGCTGGCGCTGCTGATCCTGACGTACGTGTGGCGCGTGCAGGACCTCTTCTCCGTGCTGCATCCGCTCCAGCTCGCGTCGCTGGGAACGCTGGGCGCCACGGGGCTGTTCGTGGCGGGCGGCGGGATGGCGCGGCTGGAGGTGGCACGGCGGCAGCCGGTGTACCGCTGGGCCGTGGCGCTGCTGGTGATGATGGTCCTCTCCGTGCCCTTCGCGCTGTTCCCCGGCGCCATCTTCCGCTTCATCCTCGAAGACCACCTCAAGACCTTCCTGATGATGACGCTCATCGCCGCATCGCTGCGCGGCGCGGGCGGGGCGTCGCGCATGGCGGGCGTGCACGTGGCGGGCGCCGTCGTCTACTGCCTGGTCGTCATCTCCCGGTTCCCGATGGTGGGCGGGCGGCTGCAGAGCCTGGTCTACTACGACAGCAACGACCTGGGAATGCTGCTCGTCTGCACGCTCCCGCTGGCGGTCTACTTCCTCCGGCCGGGCGAGCGCGGATGGGTGCGGCTGATGGCGCTGGGCGGGGCTGGAGTGATCCTGCTGGGCCTGGTGCGCAGCGGGTCGCGCGGGGGCACGCTGGGGCTGCTCACGGTGTGCGTGTACATGCTGCTGCGGTTCAGCGTCTTCTCGAAGAAGGCGCGGCTGGGGGCGCTGATGGCCGGCGTGGGCGCGCTCGTGTTCCTGGGCGGCGCGGCGTACCGCAAGCAGATGGAGACCCTGCTGCACCCAACGCAGGACTACAACTGGTCCGGCAAGAGCCCCGAGGGGCGCATGGAGGTGTGGAAGCGCGGCGTGGGCTACATGCTCGCCCGGCCGCTGACGGGCGTGGGCGCGTCCGGCTTCTACGTGGCGGAGGGGACGCTGTCCGAGCGGGCGAAGCGGCAGCAGTACGGCAAGCCGCTCAAATGGTCCGCGCCGCACAACTCGTTCGTGCAGGCGGGGGCGGAGCTGGGGTTCCCAGGGCTCTTCATCTTCCTGGGCCTGCTGTTCGTCGCCTTCCGGCGGCCGAAGCACGACGGGCCGGTAGATGGAAACCATGCCGCGCTGGAGCGGGCGCTCTCCGCGTCGATTCTGGGCTATGCGGTGACGGGATTCTTCCTGTCGCAGGCGTACGCGGCGCTGCTGTACACGCTGCTGGGGATCATCGTGGGCCTGCGGGCTTTCGCCGCCGTGCCGGCCGCAGCCGCGGCTGCCGCGCAGACCTCCGCAGCACCGGCGCGGGTGAGGGTCTACGGCAGGCGGGGCGGGGGATGGGGGATGGTCCCGCCGCTGCCGCCCGCCGTCTGACCGCCCCGAATCCGCAGAGAAGCCGCGGGGCCGAGCCGCCGCGCATCAGCCGAGAAGCTGCGGATCGGGGTGGATCGAGGCGATGGTTCGCATCGACCGAAACGCATCTGCTCCGCATCTACGGAAGCGAATCGACGCAGCCCGCATCTACCGAAAACCGCAGAGCCTTCTTCCGATCTACCGACTACAGCCTGCCGAACCCGGTGGATCGATTCGCCGCCGACGAGGTTCCGGTGACCTCATCTGCTGACTGAAGTACCGCAGCGCGCGGCGCCCGTCCGGGTGCCGAATCCGCTCCCTCCGCTCTCCCGAGCCGTGTCCGAAAGCCTCTCCGCCATCCCCGTCCCGCCCGGCCTCGCGACCGCGAGCGCGGAGCCCAGACGCAGCGTGCTCAGCGACTGGGCCGAGATCGCGCGCGACCTGTCGCAGTATCGCTATCTGCTTCTACAGCTTGCGCTTCGCGACGTGCGGGTGCGCTACAAGCAGGCGGTGATGGGCGTGGCGTGGGCCGTGTTCATGCCCAGCATGATCGTCCTGGCCGGCCTCGCCGTCCGCCTGGCGATGGCCGTCCTGTCGCACCGCGCGGTGGAGGGGACCGAGGTGGCGGCGCTGGCAGTGAAGTCTGTGCCCTGGGCCTTCTTCGTGGGCACGCTCCAATTCGCCACGTCCAGCCTCACCGGCAACGTGAGCCTGGTGACGAAGGTGTACTTCCCGCGCGAGGTGCTGCCGCTGGCGGCCACGCTGGCGCAGGTGTGGGACGCGGCTATCGCGGGCGCGGCGCTGGTGCTGGTGCTGCCGTTCCTGGGCGTGGCGCCGCACTGGAGCGCGCTGTGGGCCCTGCCGCTGCTGGTGCTTCTGCTGGCGTTCACGTGCGCGGCGTCGCTGGCGGTGAGCTGCGCCAACCTCTTCTTCCGCGACGTCAAGTACATCGTCCAGGTGCTGCTCACC
This sequence comes from Longimicrobiaceae bacterium, assembly GCA_035696245.1. Taxonomy (NCBI): domain Bacteria; kingdom Pseudomonadati; phylum Gemmatimonadota; class Longimicrobiia; order Longimicrobiales; family Longimicrobiaceae; species Longimicrobiaceae bacterium. The sequence goes on from DASRQW010000412.1 coordinate 34,294, forward strand.
TTCGGCATCTTCTTCACGCCCGTCTTCTTCGAACCGCGCATGTTCGGCGCGGCGGGGGCGCGGCTGCTGTCGCTGAACCCGCTCACGTCGCTGCTGGAAGGGCTGCGCCTCTCCGTGGTGGACGGCCACAACCTGCTCACGCCGCTGGTGCAGGGCGGCGTGGCGGTGTGGGAGCCGTGGTGGCTGGCGTACGGCGCGGCGTGGGCGGTGGCCGGGCTGGCGGTGAGCTCCATCCTGTTCCATCGCATGCAGATCCTCTTCGCGGAGTACGCATGAGCAGCCCCGAGATCGTGGCCGACGGCGTCTGGAAGAAGTTCAACCGCGGCCAGGTGCACGACAGCCTGCGCGACCTGGTGCCCGCGCTCGCGAAGCGCCTCACCGGCCGCGCACCCGCGCAGGCGGAGCTCACGCGCGGCGAGTTCTGGGCCGTGCGCGACCTGTCGTTCACGGTGCGGCCGGGCGACTCGCTGGGCATCATCGGGCCCAACGGGGCGGGGAAGAGCACGATCCTGAAGCTGGCCACGCGCATCCTGCGCCCCAGCCGCGGCGCCATGCGCGTGCAGGGGCGGGTGGGCGCGCTGATCGAGGTGGCGGCGGGCTTCCACCCGGACCTCACGGGGCGCGAGAACGTGTTCCTCCAGGGTGCCATCATGGGCATGCGGCAGGGCGAGATCCGCCGCAAGTTCGACGAGATCGTGGACTTCTCGGGCATCGAGGAGTTCGTGGACATGCCCGTGAAGCGCTACTCCAGCGGCATGAACGCTCGCCTGGGCTTCGCCATCGCGGCGCACCTGGAGCCCGACGTGCTGATCATCGACGAGGTGCTGGCGGTGGGCGACTTCGCGTTCCAGGAGAAGGCGTTCGGCCGCATCCGCGAGGTCGCCACGCAGGGCATGCCCGTGGTGGTCGTCTCGCACCAGCTGGACCGGATCGCATCCCTCTGCAACCGCGCGCTGCTCATGGACCGCGGCGCGGTGGTGCGCGAGGGCACGCCGCAGGAGTGCATCGCGGCATACGTGATGGGCGGTGCGCGCACGAGCGGCGCGGCAGACGCGTCGCATCCCCTGTCGCTGGAACGCGTGGACCTGCTCGCGCGCCAGCCGGTGGAGTCGGGCTCGCGGATGGCTCTGGCGCTCTCCGGCAGGGTCACACCGCCCGGGCCCGCGTCGCACGAGGTGATCGAGGTGCGGCTGCGCGCCATGGAGACGGGGCAGCTCGTGTACGCCACCAGCACCGACCGCTGCGGGGCCGAGCTGCCGCGCACCGGGCCGTTCTCGCTGGAGGTGCAGCTGCAGATGAACGTGCCGCCCGGCCTGTACGCGGTGGAGACGGCCGTGTACAGCCAGCGCGCCCAGCGCGTGACCGCCCAGGGCCCGTTCGCCACGGTCGAGGTGCGCGAGGGCCCGACCTTCTGGGGCGCGGTGCAGCTCAACGCGCGCATGCACTGGATCCGCCGCTCGAACGCCCAGCCCGCCGCCGCGGTCGATCTCGACGCGACGGACCCCATGCTCGCCGGGAGCGCATCGTGAGCACCCTCATCCGCGCCGTGGACGGCCTCGCCTCAATCGTCTCCCTCCCGCTCATCGATGCGGGGTGCCCCCTCCCTCAGCCCCTCCCCCGCAAGCGGGAGAGGGGTGCTTGGTCCACGGTGGCGGAGGGTTCGCTCGCGGGGCGGGAAGATGAGGGCGCGGACGATGTGAAAGCCGCGGATGGCCGGCCGGGAGATGCGCCGTCCGATGATGTTTCGGGAGATGCGGGGCGGGGTGGTTCCGGATCGGGCGATGCGGGATCGAACGGCGGCGGATCGGGCGAGGTGCCTCCGGCGGATGCGAAGATGGTGGATGCGGTGCCGGAAGATGCGGAGGCGTCGCACATCTCGTGGGCCGATCTGCTGGCGGACGTGGCGTGCTGCATGTCGGCGTCGGTAGATGCGGACACGCCGTTCGTGCCGCCGCGGTTCATCGCCCGTCCCGCATCTCCCCATTCCCGGCCGTCCACTGCGGATGCGACGGCGGTCGCGATTTCCGCCGCACCGGCGGATGCGACGCGCGTCGATCCTGCCGCATCTACCGAATCCGCGAGGCGGCGGCTGGTGTCGCGCGGCGTGCCCGCGGACCGCGCGGGGGTGATGATCGCGGTGCCGTGGGACCAGCCGGACGGCGGCGTCGCGGCGGTGGTCGGCAACCTCGCGACCTTCCTGCGCGAGCGCGGCCACCCGGTCGTCTTCGTGCACCCGGACGAGGTGCGCGGCGTGGTGCGGCGCACGACGGCGTGGGGCTTCACCGGCTACGCGCTGAACCTGCGCTGCCCGCGCGTGGACGGGCATCCGCTGCGTGCGCCTGCCGCTTTCGCGGCGACGCTTCCGGCGACGGTGCTGGCGCTGCGGACCATCGCGCGGCGGCACCGGGTGCGGGTGGTGAACGTGCACTACCCGGTGGAGGCGTTCGGCGCGCTGGCGATGCTGCGCGCCATCGGCGGCGTGCGGCTGGTGACGTCGGTGCACGGGTCCGACGTGCTGCCCAACGGGGCGCCGCGCCGGTGCCGCGAGCCTGCCGTCCGCGCGCAGCTCGGCATGGCGGACCTCGTCGTCGCGCCGTCGCAGGGCTACTTGGACGGGCTGCTCCGGCATTTCCCCGCGGTCGCGGGGCGCTGCGCGGTGATCCACAACGGCATCGACCTGGCCGCGCTGGACCGCGCCGCGCAGACGGTGGACATCGACCGTCCCTACGTGCTCTCCGTCGCGTCGCTGACTCCGTGGAAGGGCGTGGACACGCTGCTGCACGCCTTCGCCCGCATCGCCCGGGAGCGGCCGTCGCTGCGCCTGGTCGTCGTCGGCGAGGGGCCGGACCGCGCGGCGCTGGAGACGCTGGCGCGGGAGCTTGGCATCGCGAACCGCGTGGAGATGCCGGGCGAGATCCCCGCCGCGGACGTGTACCGGCTGATGCACGGCTGCACGCTCTTCGCCCTCGCCTCGCGTGCCGAAGCGTTCGGACTCGCGCTGGCCGAGGCGATGGCGTGCGGGCGCCCCGTCGTCGCGACCACCGCCGGCGGGATCCCCGAGGTGGTGGACGCCGGCCGCACCGGGTTGCTCGTCCCACCCGACGATCCACCCGCCCTCGCCGCCGCGATGGAGTCGCTGCTCGCGAATCCATCGCTCGCCGGCAGTTTAGCGGCGGAAGCGCGGCGCGACGTGCGGCAGCGGTTTGCGCGCGAGCGGACGGGCGAGGCGTACGCGGCCTGGTTCGACAGGCTCCTCTCGTGAGCCCGCCTCCCATCGCCCGCATGCGCTGGCACCTGTCCGGCACCCGCCCGGCGGACTGGGCGCACGCGCTGGAGGCGTGCGGCGGCAGCTTCTTCCACGCGCCGCCCGCGCTAGACGTGAGCCTCCCGGCCGGCGCGCCCATCTACGCCCGCCTCCTCCGTGGCGAGCAGACCATCGCCGTCGCGCTCGGAGCCGCCGCGCGGTGCAGGCTGGGTACCGGCGCCACGCACGTGACGTTCGCCGCCCCGCCGGCCGTCGCCGCCTGGGCCGTGGTGCCGGAGGAAGCCGCCGCCGCCATGCTCGTCCGCGAGCTCCGCACATCCGCCGCTGCGGCGGAGGTGGACATGGGCTCGTTCGCCGCCGCCGCGCCGCTCGGCCCTTCCGCCGGGGGGATGCCGAGCCGCGAGCGGCTGGAGGCGGTGGTGCCGCTGGGCCCGGACGGCGCCGCGCCGGAGGACGTGGGGCGGACGCACCGCCGCCACGCCGCCGCGGGCGACCGCGAGGGGTGGGAGCTGCGCCGCGTCGCGGGCGCCGCCGCGGTGGACCTCCTGCACCGAGTCCAGCGCGAGGCCGCACGCCGCGCTGACGAACGCGGCGAGCCGTTCCCGGCGCCCGAGCCGCCATCGTGCGTGGGTGTGGGCGACCCGACCGACGCGCCGTGGGGCCTGTCGCTCTTCGCCTCGTACGGCGAGGGCGGCGCGCTGGCGGCGGCGCTGGTCGGCTGGGCGAACCGGCGCGCCTTCTACCTCATGGGCGGCTCCACGCCCGAGGGCTACACGCGCAGCGCCGCGCCCTGGCTGCACCTCGCCGTCATGCGCCGCCTGGGTTCGGCAGGGATGACGGAGTACGACATGGGCGGCGTGCCCGCGCCCGCGGCAGACCCGGCGCATCCTTCCAACGGCCTGTACCGCTTCAAGCTCGGGTTCGGGGCGCGCGTGGTGCCCTGTCGCGGCATGCGGTGGGAGACGGCGCGCCTGCACCTGGGCATCCACCGCGTGTTCCGCGGCATCCAGTCCCTCTCCGGCGCACTCCGATGAGTCTCGCCCCTCCCGACGCGCTGCCCGGCCGCATCGCCGGGGCGCTGCGTGCGCGCTTCCTGGCGGTGCGCGCGCTGCCCGTCTTCAGCCCCGCGGCCGTGCGCGGCACCTTCGCCTCCGGCCGCCATCCCGCCGAGACCTCGCATGTCCCCCACGCGGAAGGCGCGATCGACTGGCTGTGCGCGGCGCAGGACGCGTGCGGCGGAGGCGGCATCGCGCGGGGCTACAGCCTCACGTACAGCCCGTACTTCCGCTCGCGCGGGTGGCAGCCGGCGTATCCGGAGACCACGGGCTACATCATCCCCACGCTCCTCTCCGCCGCGCGGTTCTTCGGCCGGCCGGAGCTGGCGGAGCGCGCGTTGCTCGCGGCTCGGTGGGAGGTGCGCGTGCAGCTGGCGGACGGCGCCGTGCGCGGCGGGGTGATGGGCGAGCCCGAATCGCCCGCCATCTTCAACACCGGGCAGGTGATGCTGGGCTGGCTCGCCTCCTGGGAGGAGCGGGGCGACGACGCGTTCGCCGCCGCGCTGGCCCGCGCCGGGCGCTTCCTGGCCGCGTGCGAGCAGGACGGGCGCTTCGTCAAAGGCAACTCCCGCTTCGCCCGTGGGGATGCGACCGCCTACAACGCCCGCGCCGCCTGGGCGCTCGCCGAGGCCGGCGTGGCGCTGAACGACGGGGAGATGGTGGATGCCGCCGCGCGCGTCCTCCGCGACGTCGCCGCGAGCCAGCACGCGAACGGCTGGTTCCCGCGCTGCTGCCTGAACGACCCGGAGCGCCCGCTGCTGCACACGCTCGCCTACACCGTCCGCGGCCTGCTGGAAGGCGGGCGCGTGCTGGAAGATGCGGCGCTCGTCGCCTCCGCCCGCCTCGCCGCCGAGCGCCTGGCCGCCGCCGTCGGTCCCGACGGGTGGATGCCCGGCCGCTTCTCCTCCGACTGGCGTGGCGCTGCGAGCTGGAGCTGTTTGACCGGCCAGGCGCAGATGGCGAACAACTGGCTGCGGCTTCGGGAGATGGAGGGCGGCGACCGGTGGTTGGAGCCCGCGCGGCGCTCGCTCGCGTTCCTGAAGACCACGCAGGACCGCGAGACGCCGGAGCGCGGGGTGCGCGGCGGCCTGGCCGGCAGCGACCCGCCCGGCGGCGAATACGGCAGGTGGGAGATGCTGAGCTGGGCCGCCAAGTTCTTCGCCGACGCGCTGATGCGCGACCACGCGGCGCGCGGCCGTCCCGGCGGCGCCCCCGTCTCCCGCCTGGCGTGACCGGGCGATGACGCACCTCCACGTCCTCGCCCCCGCGCGCTTCGGCGGGCTGGAGCGCGTCGTCCTCTCGCTCGCCGGGGGGATGGCGCGCCGCGGCCACGACGTCCACGCCGCCGTCGTCGTCGACGCGGCGGAAGCGGACGGGCATCCCTTCCTCGCCGCGCTGGCGGACGCGGGCGTGACCGTCCATCGCATCGAGGTCGGGGCGCGCGCGTACGCGGCGGAACGCGCCGCGGTCGCGCGGCTGCGCGAGCGCATCCGTCCGATCGTGGTGCACACGCATGGCTACCGGGCGGACGTGCTGCACGGGCGTGCGTCGCGCGGGCTGGGCAGGACCGCGATCTCCACCGTGCACGGCTTCACCGGCGGCGGGCGGCGGATGAAGACGTTCGAGTGGATGCAGTGCATCGCCCTGCGTGGCGTGGACACCGTCGCCGCCGTCTCCCGCCCTCTCGCGCGGGCCCTCGCCGCATCCGGCATCTCCCCGTCGCGCATCCGCGTGATCCCCAACGCGGTGGAGATGTCCGCGCCCATGCTGGGGCGAGCGGAGGCGCGCCGGCGGCTGGGCATCTCCGGCGACGCGTTCACCGTCGGCTGGGTGGGGCGGCTGAGCCGCGAGAAGGGCGCGGACGTGCTGCTGGAGGCGCTGGCCCGCATCGACCTCGATCTGCGATGCGTCCTCGTGGGCGATGGGCCGGAGCGAGGCGCGCTGGAGGCGCAGGCGGCGGCGCTCGGCCTCTCCGCGCGCGTCCGCTTCGCCGGGGCGATGGACGATGCGGCCGCGCTGATGCCCGCGTTCGACGCGTTCGCGCTCAGCTCGCGCACCGAGGGAAGCCCCGTCGCGCTGCTTGAAGCCGTCGCCGCCGGAGTCCCCGTCGCCGCCGCGGCCGTGGGCGGCGTGCCCGACCTCCTCCGCCCCTCCGAAGCCCTGCTCGTCCCGCCCGCAGATCCCGCCGCGCTTGCCGCCGCCCTCCGCTCGCTCCACGCCGACCGCGCATCCGCTTCGGCCCGCGCCGCCTCTGCACGCGAGCGGGTGGCGCGCGAGCTTTCGGTGGATGCGTGGCTGGACGCGTACGAGGCCGCCTACGCCGGACGTCCCCACCTCACCCCATCTCCCGTAACGCGATGAACGCCGTCCCCCTGGCCGTCCTGGCCGCAGCCGCCGTCGCCGTGTACGCCTACGCCGGCTATCCGCTGCTGCTGGCGCTGCTCGCCCGCGCGCGGCCGCGGCGGCGCGCGCACGTGCTGCACGAGTGGCCGCGCATCAGCGTGAGCGTGCCCGCGTACAACGAGGAGCGCCAGATCGCCGCCGCCCTCGACGCCATCCTCGCCACCGACTATCCGCCCGGCCTGCGGCAGGTCGTCGTCGTCTCCGACGCGTCGACGGACGGGACGGACGCGATCGTGCGCGGCTATGCGGACCAGGGCGTTGTGCTGGTGCGCATGCCCGAGCGCGGCGGCAAGACGGCGGCGGAGAACGCGGCGGCGCCCTTCCTCACCGGCGAGATCGTGGTCAACACCGACGCTTCGGTGCGGGTGGCGCCGGGCGCGCTGATGGCCCTGGTGCAGGCGCTGGCGGACCCCGCCGTGGGCGTGGCGAGCGGGCGCGACGTAAGCGTGGCCGCCCCCGCCGCGAACGCCAACGCGGGCGAGTCCGGCTACGTGGGATACGAGATGGACGTGCGGCGGCTGGAGTCGCGCATGGGCGGGATCGTGGGCGCCAGCGGGTGCCTGTACGCCATCCGCGCGCGCCTGCACCGCTTGCCGCTGCCGGAGGGGCTGAGCCGCGACTTCGCCGCCGTGCTCCTTGCGCGCCGCGCCGGCTTCCGCGCCGTCTCGGTGGAGGCCGCGGTCTGCACCGTCCCCCGCGCCGGTTCCCTCCGCGCCGAGTACCGCCGCAAGGTGCGCACGATGAGCCGCGGCATGCGCACGCTCGCCCACCTGCGCGAGCTGCTGAACCCCATCCGCCACGGCGCCTTCGCGTGGATGCTCGCCAGCCACAAGGTCGCGCGATGGCTGGTGCCGTGGGCCCTCGCCCTCGCCTTCTCCGCCGTCGTCGCCCAGGCGCCGGACCAGCCGTGGGCGATGTGGATCGCCGCCGCGGGAGGCGTGCTGCTCGCGAACGCGGGTCTCGCGCTCGCCCTCCCGTCCGAACGTCTGCCGCGGGCGATGGCGATCCCGGCCTACGTCGTCCTCGGCAACCTCGCCGCGATCGACGCGGGCATCCGGGCGGTGGCGGGGCGCGGGTACGCCGTGTGGGAGCCCACGCGGCGGGAGGCGGTGGCGTGAGGCGGGGAGGGCCTCACCCGGCTCGTAAAACTCGCCTGCCCTCCCCCGCAAGCGGGGGAAGGCACGGCGGTGGAGCATGCCGGGGGCTCCGCGCTCTGCGAAACGCCTCCTCACGGCCGGCCCGGTGGCGAACTCGCGCTGCGCGCTGCGTGTGGGCGGGGCGAGCAGCTTCCGCGCTGCCTGGAAAGGCTCGGACGAGGGGGATTGGCCGACAGCTGCGGACGATCTACCGCGTCGGCATTTGGAGATTCGCGGTTAGCATGTGCACGCCGCGAGCTGCGGAGCGACGCGCGGTAGCTTATCCAGCTTCCGGTGTCGGAAACTCATCGCCACCTGCATAACTCACATCTCCGCAAGCAGTTCTCCCCTCTCCCGCTTGCGGGGGCAGGGCTGTTTCGTTCTCATACCGATACAGAACTGTAACGCTGCGAGTGCAATCAGAGACGATGGTGCGGAGCGTCCAGCGAAGTGCGCTCACACTCGCACCGGGAGGTTCTCATAACGTTGCTCGAAGCCTTTGAGCAGGTGCCGGAGTTCCGTTGCCGCAGTGGGTTACGT
>DASRQW010000413.1 GCA_035696245.1 Longimicrobiaceae bacterium
AGCGCGCCCTCGGCCCGTGCCTGGGCGAGCTGGAAGTCCCGGTCCTCCACCTCGGCGCCGGGAGCCAGTCCGCGGGCGCCCAGCAGGTGCGCGCGCTGGGCCTCGCGGGCGGCGCGGTCCTGCTTGAGCGCGCTCTCGCGCAGGTCGTTGCGCATCTGCGCGTATGCCTGGCGGTAGCGCGCGGTCGCCAGCCCGGCGGGCGCGGCCCTGCCCGGCGTGGCAAGCAGCTCCAGGTCGTGCAGCGCCCGCCGCTTCTCGTCCACCTGCCCCGCCAGCAGCGCGGCCTCCTCCTCGATCCCCCCCGTCCGCAGCACCAGGATGGGCTGGTCCTTCGCCACCGCCGCGTTCTCGCGCACCAGCACGCTCTCCACCACGCCCGACGTGCGGGCGCGCACCTCGTGCTTGCCGGTGACCGGGCGGATGATGCCCGCGCTCTGCACCGACACGTCCACGCGCACCGCGGGCAGCGCCGCCAGCGCGGCCAGCAGCGACGCCACGATCAGCGTGTAGATGACGTAGCCCGCGCGGGAGTGCTCCGCGAGCAGGCTCTCCACCGAGTCTTCGCCGAAGCGCGAGGGGTAGAGCTGGGTCTGCATGGCCCCGGGTCGGTGAGGGCGGCGTCCGGCGCGGAGTCGCGCGCGGACGGGAGTGCTTGCCGGTCCACGAAGATGCACGGCTGGAGGGCGGGCGGCGCCCGATTCGGGGTGAGGGGCGGGACGGGTGATGCGAGCGGAGTGAAACGCGGGGCGAGCGGCGGACGTACGCGCTGTGGAGCACGCGGCCTCGCAAGCACGGTGGCGCGCCGGGAACGCACGGCGGCACCCTGCTCTTGCGAGGCACCACGCCGCGGCTCTACTTACATCTCCCATCCCGCTGGAACACCCGGCCAACCAGGGCGCGAAAGGAACCGGAGCGTGTCTCGGCCTCGGCCTTCCGCGCCGTCCCCGGCCTCCCTCTCCGCCAGCGAGCCTCCGCCGCCGGCGGGCGCGTGGCGGCTCGCCGGACCCATGCTCCTGCTTGCCTGGTCCGGCTTGCAGGTGCTGTCGTTCTCGGGGGACTTCGACGGCGCCCGGATGCGGGGCGGGGCCGTGGCGCACCCGCCGCTCACCCTGCTCCTCGCGCTCGTTCCCGCCGGGGTGGTCACGTTCGCCGTCGCGCTCGCCGTTCGCCTGGCCCGGCGCACACCGGCGGGCACGCGCGGCTGGGCGGTGCACCTGGCCGTCCACGCGGCATGCGCGGCGGCGCTGGCTGTGGCTCTCCTGGGCATCCGCCTCGCCGCCCGCGCGACGCTCGCCAGCCCCACGCCCGCGCTGGCCGCCGCGAGGGACGCGGACGAGGCGTCCGGCTTCGCCTTGCTGTTCCTGGTCGCCGCCGGGCTGGCGCACGCCGTGGTGTACGCCGGCCGCTTCCGCCGCAAGGAGGCGATGGAGCTGCGCCTGCAAGCCAGCCTGTCGCGCGCGGAGCTGGAGCGCACGTCGGCCGAGCTGCGGATGCTGAAGATGCAGCTCAACCCGCACTTCCTCTTCAACTCCCTGCACGCCGTCGCCGCGCTGATCGGCGACGCCCCGGAAGCCGCCGAGCGCCTCGTGGTGCGGCTGAGCGAGCTTCT
>DASRQW010000414.1 GCA_035696245.1 Longimicrobiaceae bacterium
TGGTCCGCGCACTTTGGGCGGGTGGACGGACGAGACGGCTACGGGCGCAGGAGCGAGGCGGGCTGCCCTCCTCTACCGGGTGTCCACACGCCGTGGCGCCACGGGTGTTATCGGTCTTTCTTCGGGTGGGCAGATTGGATGTGCAGCAGCGGCACGTCCTCTCTCACCCCACCTGAAGGAGGCAGACGATGGCCCAGTGCATCGAGGTCAAGAAGTGCGGGGGCGACGACCCCAAGATCGACAAGTACCGCCTGAGCGGCCCGCAGGTGGAGCCGGGGGCCAGCTACTGGAACCGGTGCCCGCGCCCGTGCCCGGTCTCGTACAAGGAGCTGGTGAGCGTCACGGACGACATCAACAGCCGCAACTACTTCCCGGAGTATCCCACCGACCCGGCGGTGGTGCAGGACGAGCTGGCCGAGCTCCAGGAGCTGGAGCGGCTGCGCTACGACCCCACGGCCATCGCCAGCACCATCCCCGGCCGCGAGCGCTGCCCGCTCAGCATCTTCCTGCAGCTGCGGCCGGTGCCGCTGGGCGCGAACGTGAACTTCGCGCGCGGCGACGGCTTCCCCGTGATCTACAACGGAGCGGAGCTGGCGCGGTACTTCGAGAACGAGACGCCCGGGCTGGCCCACCGGCAGGCGCTCAACTACCTGATCCGCGAGACGAACTGGTCGCCGCCGCGGCAGGCGCTGGTGTGGGAGGCGCTGGACGTGGCCATCTACAGCGCCCTCAACGCCGCGTGGTACTACAAGTGGCTGAGCCCGCGCCCCAACACGTCGTTCCGCCAGCGCCCCTTCGAGTTCGCGCTGGACAACGACTGCCCGCTGAACGTGCTGTTCGACCGGCCGGTCAACGGCCTGGGCAGCGACAGCGTGGACGACCTGGTGGCGTACCCGGCGCTGGCGGTGGAGCGCAACGGCCGCCGGCCGGACTTCTTCCCGCCGGTGCCGGGCTTCATCAACCAGTCGCCCGGCACGCCGCGGCACCCGGCGTACCCCAGCGGCCACAGCACGTACTCGGGCGCGGCGAGCGAGCTGCTCAGCTTCTTCTTCCCGGACTACCGCGCCGATTTCGACCGCCTGGCCGACAACATCGGCATGGCGCGGCTGTGGGCGGGCGTGCACTGGCGCTCGGACCACCTGGCGGGGATGAAGCTGGGGCGCACGGTGGCGTGCCTGGTCATCCAGCAGCTCCTGAGCACCAACATCCCGCTGGTGCCGGCGCCGCCGCAGTGCGACCAGACGCCGCCGGACATCGCCTGGCTGGAGCGCGAGGCCGAGGTCTTCGAGTCCAACTGCGGCGTGCCGCAGGGCGGGCCCATCCCCGGCGTGCGGTGCCGCGGCTCCGTCGGCTGCTTCCGCACGCGCCCCATCTTCCTCGCCGACGGCACCATCGACACGTCCGCCGAGGAGTCCAAGTCCGACGTGGCCGCCTCGGACGGCCAGCCCAGCGGCCAGGGCAGCTCCACCGTCGGCGCCTGACAGGCTGACGTGACACCCGCAGCAAGCCGGCCCTCCCCGCGTTTCCGCGGGGAGGGCCGGTGTACTTGAGGCGGGTCAGCATCTACCGGTGGACGTGAAGAGCGCTCACCGGAGCAGCGCCCGCGCTTCAGCGAAGACGTCTTCCGCCGAGATGTTATCGACGGAGCCGGACCGATACTCCTCGATGCGACGGCCGATCTCCTCTTCCCAAGCTGCTCGAACTTCCGCCGGATCGTCGTCGACCTCCGCGTCGAGGCTCGCGATCAAATCCCGCGCGAGCCGTGCGCGTTCAGCGGCGGGCAGGTTCAGCGCTTCGGCGATCACGCGGTCGAACGTCGGATTCATGGCAGGACTCTGTAGATGGATGATCCTGAATAGGGTGACCCGGTGACCGACGCGCAACTCTCCCCCGCTCGATGATGAACGGGAGGCCGCGGCGGATGCGCGGCCTCCCGTTTGGTCGATCGGCGAGCTCGGTCGATGCGGACCGTCCGCCGTCCGTCAGTTGGGGGCGGAGCGGGGCGGGGTACGACGGCGGGTGCGCCACGACGGATCGACGGGCGCGGCATCGGCGGCGCGGGCGGACCAGGAGCGGCCGCCGCCTGCGATGCGGCGCGGATCCGGCCGGGGCGCCAGCGGGCGGATCATGGGCGTGTCGCCGTCGTAATCGTCCCACGCGTCCTCGCGGCGCGGGCCGGAGGCGGGGAGGGAGAACGGGCCCGGCGTGGGGGCGATGACGGTGCACGGCAGCGCCTGCGGGTTCCGCACCAGCACGGCCGCACCCTCGGGCCGCACGTCGGAGAGGAACGGCGGGCGCCCGCCGCCGGTGGAGAGGAAGCGGATGTCCAGCCCGCAGCCCACGCTCCGGAACTGGGCCGCCAGCGCGCTGAAGCCGTCGCTGGCGCCGGGGCGCGAGGTGGGCGCGAGCACCATGGCGGAGACCACGTCCTCGAACGCGGTGCCATCTACCGTGACGCCGCTGCACGACTCCACGACCACGCCCTGGAGCGCGTGCGCCACCTCGCCGCCCACCACGCGGCTGGCGTCGCAGCCCCGCGCCAGCCGCACGCCCGCGGCGAACGCGCCGCCCAGCGAGGGCGAGCACTTGCGCACGGACGGGTCGTGGATCTCGGTCCAGCTGGACCCGTCCTCTACCGACAGGGCCACGTAGCCGGGCGGCACCGCGGCCATGCTGCACACCACCGGCTTGTGCAGCAGCCCGCGCGGCGAGCCGTCGGTCACGCGGATGCCGCCCTCCACGGCGGGCCGCTCGCGCCGGTCCTCCACGTAGATGCGCGGGTTGCGCAGCACCCAGCGCCCGCACGCCGAGACCTCGAGCGCGTACCCGGAGCCGCCTTCCTGGCGCAGCCACGCGCCGGGCTCGAAGTCGACCGTGAAGTCGGCCTTGCCGGCCACCCGCGCGGTGCCGGTCAGGCGGTACGTGCCCGGCGGGACGCGCACCCGGCCGCCCTCGGGCGGGAGCGCGGCGAGGGCCGCGCGCAGGGCGACCGTGTCGTCCGCCGCGCCGTCGCCCAGGGCGCCCCACCACTGCGGCAAAATGGTGGGCCGCGCGCCCTTGCCGAAGCCCACGCGCCCCGCCCCGCCGAAGACGCGCAGCGCGCCCGCGGCGAAGGCGCCGTGCAGGCGCACCTCGCGGCCGGCGTCCACCACCAGCCAGCCGCCCGGCTCGAACCGCAGCGCCACGTTGGCGGGCACCACCAGGTCGCCGTGCGCCACCCGGTGCGCGCGGCTCACCACCACGGTGCCGCCCGACGCGGGCACCACCTCGTGGATGAGGAGGCCCAGCGCGAGCCAGTCGTCGGTCACGCCGTCGCCGGCGGCGCCGTACTCCTCGGGCCGGTAGACGTGGGTGGATGCGTCGGGTGCCGCCATGCTCTGCCTCCGGTGTCGCCGTGGGTCGCGCGGCCGGCAGGTGCGGCCGCGCTCCGAATATAACCGAATAAAACCCGAAAGCAACAGCCTCCACCCGTTCGCCCGCCCCACGTCCCGCCGTCGCCAGCCACTCGTGAAACACACTTCCCGAAACATCTTAACACTCTCGCGCGAAAGGGCAACGGCGGGTTTCCCCGTGTCTCCGCAGCCCGGAACGGACGTCGCGGCAGAAGGCAGGCGCGGCCTGTATTCCCTCGCTGCCCAGCCGTAACGCCGCGCGTCTCCGAAGCAAAAGAAGCGGGCCGGCGGCATCGCTGCCGCCGGCCCGTTCCGCCGTACGAACCCCGAAGAAGGATCAGGCGTTCGGCTGCCCGCCGTCTTCCCGGGCCGCGGGCTGCCGGTCGCCCAGCTCCCCCTGCTGCATGCCGCCGATCTCGATGCGGCGGCGGCGGGCCCTCTCGCTTTTGGGGATGGTCACGGTGAGCACGCCGTCGCGGAAGTCCGCGCCGATGCCGTCGGCGTCCACGTCGCGCGGGAGGACGAACGAGCGGGCGAAGGTGCCGTAGCGGCGCTCGGCCAGATGGAACTTGCCGCCCTCGCCCTCGGCGCGCTCTTCGCGCTTCTCGCCGCGGATGGTGAGCACGTTGTTCTCCACGTCGATCTCGATGTTCTCGCGGCGCAGGCCGGGCATCTCGGTGACCACCCGGATCTCGCGCTCCGTCTCCACCACGTCGGTCTCCGGCGCGCGCATGAGGTTGGCGTTGGCGCGCACGCCGCTGCCGCCGGCCAGGGTGTCGAAGAGCCGCTCGAACGGGTCGGCGGCCACGCGGTTGTAAGCGGGGGAGATGGCCATGTGTGCCTCCTTCCTGTGTCGTATATGGTTGAACCGGGCCGCGCCCCCCGGCGCCGCCCTCCGCCCGCGGAGAAGGCAAGCCGAGTACCAGCCGCTTCGGCCAAAAAGACAAGCATCTGCGCTAATTTCGGCATACACGTCTGCAACGCTGGCCGAAACGGGGATGCGCGAAGGGCCGGCCGTCGTGTGACGGCCGGCCCTTCGCGGACGGCGGACGAGGACCCGTCCGGAAGCTACCCGCGAACCGAGAACGCGACGGGGAGGACGAGCCATACTGGGACGGCGCGGCCGGCCTTGCGCGCGGGCTGGAAGCGGGCGGCGCGCACCGCCCGCACCGCGCCGACGGCGAAAGCGGGCTGCGAGGCGCCGACCGACTCCGCGCGCTCCACGGCGCCCGCCGCGGTCACCAGCAGCCGCACGCGCGCGGTGCCGCCCACGCCCGCGTCGCGAAGCCGCGGCGGGTACGCCTGTGCGATGGCCGCCTTCACCTCCAACGGGTTGGCGAGCCGTGGCTGCGTGTCCACGTCGCGCAGGTCGAACGCGACGCCGTCGTGCGGCGTGGCGGCCTTCGGCTCGTCCAGCGTGAAGCCGAAGGGGAGGCGCACGTCGGCGGGGACGGCGCGGCCGGCCACCCGCTGCGGGCGGAAGCGCATGACGGAGGCTACGCGCCGCGCTGCCTGCCCGAATTGCGGATGCGTGGCGCTCACCACGCGGGAGGAGGTGACGCGCCCGGCGGCGTCCACGTGCAGCGCCAGCAGCGCCTGGCCGCTCACCCCCGCGTGACGGAGCAGCGGCGGGTAGTTGGCCGCGACACTGCGCTGCACCTGCGCGGCGTTCACCAGCACCGGCCGCACCGTATCTCCACGGGCGGAGACGCGATCGGGCGAGGGCGCGGCGGCGGGGACGGCGGGCAGCGCGAGCTCCGGGCGCGGCGGGCGGGGGACGGCGCGCGCGGCGGCCGTGAGGGCGATGCAGCCGGCGGCGGCGGCGGCCAGGGTCAGCGCGCGGCTGCGCGGCGTTCGGTGCGTCATGGCTCGGATTCTCCGTTCGAGGAAGGAACGCGGCCTGGCCAGCGTGAGCATGGGCAGCGCGCCGCCGGACGCGAGCCGCCCCACGCGGAGCAGCAGCTCGCCGTACTCGTCCACGCGCGCACCGGCCGCCAGCACGCGCGCGTCGCAATCCACCTCCACGGCCAGCCGCAGGCGGCGCAGCTGCCACCACAGCGCCGGGTTCCACGGCATCGCGGCCACCGCGGCGGCGGCGGCGAGCAGCAGCCGCGTGTCTCCCGCGCGCACGTGCTCGCCCTCGTGCTGCACGATGAGATGCTGGAGCACGTCGCTCCAGCCCAGGGACCAGCGGGGGAGCACGATCTGCGGGCGGAGCACGCCGACCACCGCCGGCCCCTCGCCGCCCGAGACGAGGACGGCGCGCCCCGCCACCGTCGCCGCCGTCCACCGCCGCCTCCGCCGCGCCAGCACGCCCGCCGAGAGCGCGAGCGCCGACACCAGCGACGCCGACACCGCCATCCACGCCATCGGCAGCCCGTCATCTACCGCCCGCCAGAGCGAAGACGCGTCTTCGGTAGATGAGGTGCGGGCCGGCGGCGAGGTCTCTGCCGCGACGAAGGGCTCGGCGGGATCCACCCCGCCTCCGCGGGCTGCGCGGATGCGCTGCGGGCCGGTGAACGGGACGATGCAGGAGATGGCGATCGCCGCGGCCCACGTCCAGCGCCGCGGGAGATGGAAAGCAGCCAGCACGCGCTCCGCCCCGGCAGCGCCGATGCCCGCGAGCAGCGAGAGAAGCGCGCAGTACAGCATCCACGTCGCGATCATCTTCCGAACCCCTCCTCAGGCTGGTTCACGACCTGCCGATGCAACGGCAGCCATCCACGCTTCGTCCGTCCCGCCGGTCGACGGATCGACGCCGGCGGAACGGCCCGCCGTGCATCTCCCGAACGCGCCTGCCCCCGCGCATCTGCCGCGCGTCAGCGCGCAGGACGCGACACCGCTCCCGCCTGGCGTCAGTGCGAGGCGGCGGCGGGCGCGGCGGAGGTTTGGGCGGTATCGCCGGGCTCCACTAGACGGACGGCGACCAGGCTGGCGCCGGCCTCCTGGACGCCCCGCGCCCGGCCGATGGTGAGCACGTTGGAGCGGCCGTTGTACCGCATGGCCGCCACGGGCCAGCGCAGCGCCCAGTCGTGGATCACCCACGCGCCGTTGGGCATCCGCGCGAAGTCCACGCGCCCGCCCATGGTGCGCGGGCTCACATGCGGCAGGCCCGTGTACGTGAACTCCATGAAGCGCAGCTCGGCCGTGGCGCGGTCCAGCCACAGCGTGCCGCGCACGTCGGCCACCGCGTTCCCCCGCAGCGGCTCGAAGTGCAGGCCGATCGTCCCCTGCTGCCCGTTCCGCAGGCTGAAGCAGTGGCCGTCCAGGAAGACCTCGGAGAGCAGCACGTCCGCGTCGGGCGCGAAGTAGCTGACCTGGCCCGTCCGCTCCAGCACGCGCACGTAGCCACCCGCCGCCAGCGAGTCCGCCGGCAGGCTGGCGAAGGCCACGGTGCCCGGTGGAAGGTGCACCATCTGCGAGGTCTCGGCTTCCACCTTCCGCCCGTTGGGGCTCAGGTGCCGCTCGAAGTGCCGGTAGTCGAAGGAGAGCAGTGCCGCCGAGGTGTTGCTGTTGGTGAGCTGGAGCGCCTTGCGCGCCTCTTCCCACACGGCCCGCAGCGCGTCGCCGTCGCGCGAGCGGGAGTTGCAGCGCGGCGCCGCCTCCACCCGGATCGCGGCGAGCGAGACGCGCACCGGCGGCACGGCCACCGGCATCTCCAGCGTCTGCCCGGCGGCCAGCGCGAACTCGCCCGTGGTGTGGCTGCCGAAGCCCACGCGGTCCACCTTCACACGGTAGCTGCCGGCCGCGGGGGCGGTGAGCTGGTACTGCCCCGCCGCGTCGGCCACGCCGACCCGCACCGGCGCGCCGCGCCCGTCCAGCAGCGTCACCAGCGCCCCCGCCAGCACGCCGCCGCCCTGCGCGGACGTGAGCCGCCCGCGCACCACCTGCGCATCCGCCCGCCCCGCGAAGCCGAGCGCGAGGAGCAGCGCGAGCAGCATCCCCGCCGCGCAGCGGGCGACCCAAGCCGGGGGCCCGGAGATGGGCATCTCCCGTCCGACGTCGTCCATCTCCCGTCGCGACGAAATCGCCGGATCGCGGCTTTCCATCTCACGTCCCGACGGCAATCCACCTCCGCCGCCCACGATCTGCGGGCCGGACGACATCTTCCGTCCAGACGACTTCTCCCGTCCAGACGACATCTGCCGCTCGGACGACATCTCCCGTCTGGACGTCTCCCGTTCGGGGCCGGACGTCCCACGTTCGCTGGTTCGCATCTCCCGGCTCGAGCCCCACGAGCTTTCGGGGGATGTGTCCCGCGCGGCCCCGAGCGGTCCTGGGAGGAGCGCCGCGGTGCGGGCAATCGTGCTCTGCTCTGGCATCACGACGCTCCTCCTCTCGAATTCCGGGTCAGGGGTTCCGGCTCACGCCGTGGGGGTGACGCGAGCGCCTTCCTTGAGCGTCACCCAGATCACCTGCACCGCGTGCGAGCCCACCTGCACGCGGCTGCCCTTGAAGACCTGCACGCCCTGGATGTCCTCGCTGCGCACGGCGTCGTCCTGGCGCGGCGCGGCGGTGTGCGAGACCACGTTGCCGCGGCTGTCCACCACGAACATCAGCGGGTCGCTGCCTGCACCCTGCGTGCGGACGCTGGGGAAGTAGCGGTCGATGGCGGCGACCACCTGCCGGACCTGCACCTCGCCCGCGGCCGCGGTGGCGGCGCGTGGCTGCGCGGCCTGCGCGCCGGTGCGCACCCACACCACGGTGACCGAGTCCGGCCCCAGCTCGCCCGCGCGGTGCCGGCTCACGTTCACGCTGCTGATGCGCTCCGGCGCCACGCCGGCGTTGGCGTCCAGCTCGCTGCCCGTGCCCTGCCCGTACCGCAGCGTGCCGCCCTTCCCGCGCGCCGTGTGCACGACGTGCCCGGCGGGGTCCTCCACGAACATCAGGTACAGGTCGCCCCGCATCCCGGCCGTGAGCACCTGCGGGAAGTACCGCTGCACGGCCGCGCGCTCCTCGGCGGTGGCGGGCGTGAAGCGCGGCGTCGTGTCTGCCGGGACGCGGGCCGGGGGGGCAGGTGCCCGCGGCGGGCGCGGCGCTGCCGCGGGCGGACGGGGCGCGAGGGGAGCTGCGGCCGGGGGTGGCGGAGGAGGCGGCGCGGTCACGGACCGGGGAGCCGCGGGAACGGGCGGCGCGGCCGGTGCCGGCAGCGGCGCGGCGGCGGGGCGCGGGGCGGACGGAGCGCGCGGGGC
>DASRQW010000415.1 GCA_035696245.1 Longimicrobiaceae bacterium
CCGCCTCCCGCCTCCCGCCTCCCGCCCGCGCGGCTCAACCGACCGGCATCACATTATCTCGCGGAATGCGTCCTAACCTTTACGGTGCACGCGGTCCAGCTCGAAAAGGAGCATGGAGCGGAGCGGCTCTTCGAGGTGAAGGTCATCCGGATCGTTGGTGCTGATCGCAGGGGTTGCCGGTCTCCACATCTGTTCCAACTAAATAGCGCAATGGTAAGATAAGCCAGGCGTTATCTCGTTGCGAACCGCTGACCGGGAAGCCGAATGGCCGCAGAGCCGGAAACGAAGGAGCAGACCGCCCGGCTTGGAGAGACCCAGACATTCCTGCGCGAGATGATCTCTCTCCTGCAGCCGGATGTGCGAACTCGTGGCCCCGGTCGGCCACAGGTGCTGCCCTCGCTCTGCCTGTGGGCAGGTCTTCTCGTCTGCGTGCTGAACGGGTTCAGCAGCCAGTCGGCGTTGTGGCGCCTGATCAGCCTGCAAGGACTGTGGGACTATCCCCGCTTCGCGGTCACCGACCAGGCGGTGCGCAACCGGCTTGCCTCGGCGGGCGAAGCGATGCAGCGGCTCTTCGCCCAAATCACGGCCGTGCTGGTGGAGCGGCTGGCTCCGTACGCACAGCCCCTGGCACCCTGGGCTGCGTCCGTGGTGGCGCTGGACTGCACAACGCTCGACCCCGTGCTGCGCAAGCTGCCGGTGCTGCGCGAGGTGCCGCGAGGCAGCGACGCGCTGCTGCCGGGCAAGCTGGCCGGGCTCTTCGACCTGCGCCTTCAGGTGTGGCGGAAGATCGCCTTCACCGATGAGGCGCGCGAGAACGAGAAGGTCAGCGCCCGCGCGATGGTCTCTGAGCTGCCCCGGGGCAGCCTGGTGCTGGCGGACCTGGGATACTTCGGCTTCGCCTGGTTCGACGACCTGACGGCGGCGGGGCATCATTGGATCAGCCGGCAGCGGAAGAAGACGAGCGTGGAGGTCCGTCACGTCTTCTTCGAGTCGGCGCACGTGACGGACGCGCTGGTCTGGCTGGGCAAGTACCGGGCGGACCAGGCCCGGTATCCTGTGCGTCTGGTGCGCATCCGCGTTGGACGCGAGGAATGGGAGTACCTCACCAACCTGCTCGATCCCAAGCTGCTGCCGGTTGCAGAGATCGCACGGCTGTACGCGCGGCGCTGGGACATCGAGATGGCCATCAAGCTGGTCAAGCGCGAGCTAGGGCTGCACCTGCTCTGGAGCGCGAAGACGGAGGTGATCCTGGCGCAGGTGTGGGCGGTGCTCTGCATCGCGCAGATCCTCCAGGCGCTACGGCAGGAGGTCGCCGGGCGTGCCGGAGTCGATGCCTTCGACGTCTCGATGTCGCTGCTGCTTAGTTGTTGGAGCGGAGGCCTACCGGGCCGGAGCGATAGTGCCGTCTTCCGCCCGCGCGATCAGCTTGTCGTTCACGTAGACGCTGAGAGTGGTCTCCATCGCCTGGAACCGCACGCGCTTGGTGACGCCCGTTGGGAACGGGATGTCGTCCGTCCAGTCGAGCCGTGTCTGCTCTCCGTTGAGGCCCGGTAAATCTCGATGTCCGCCCACCCGTAGCGCGTGTCGTCACCGATGGCCGCCATGTAGTAATTTCCGTCGTCTGCGCACGAAGCACCAGCCCGCCGTCGTTCGAGCGGTCGGTCCCGTCTCTACCCGGCCGTCCGCGACGGTCACGCCGTTGCGGACGGCCAGGCTCTGCCGCGCCGTCATGTCGGCGGCGAGATGACGGTCCTGGATGGACCACGCGCGGGGAGTTGTCGTACAGCGTGAAGTTCGCCAGCCCTCCCAGGCCGAACTGATCGGTGCCGCTCGGCGGCATGGAGGCGGTGTCCGTGCCCGGCTCATCGACCGCCGCGGCGAGGTTCCGAGCGAAGCTCTGGACCCCATTCGCCGCTTGTCCTAGCGCCCGCGGATCGTGCCCGGTTCGGCAGGCTGCGGATGCAGCGGTGACGACGCCCGCGGCGATTCCGGCCAGCCATCGAGCCCGGCTGCGGCGAGTCCGGCGTGCTGGGCCCTCCGTACTCTCTCGTCCGATTGTGGGAAAGCTGCCAGGCGATTCGGATCGCATTGGACCGCTCCGAACTCCGCTTGGCGAACGTAGATCGTCTGACGCCCCCCAGTCGCACACGTGACGTGCGACGCGCGTCAATGTGGGATGCGGAAGGTGGTTTCAGCTTATGACGGAGGGAAGGGCGGTGGCCGCTGAATGCGCAGCCAGTCCTCACGGAATCCGGGTAGATCGGCTTGCCTTCGCGGAGTTTCGCCGAAGCGGTTCGGACATCGGTAGCAGCCCACGGAGCTGGACTTCGTGCCGTCGTAGCCCGCGGCTTTAGCCGCCAGGGCTATGCTAGCCGCACCGATTCTCCGATTCCGTCCTCACTTCTCCAGGTCGCACCAGCGGACGAGGTCGGCGAGGGGGGGGCGGCCATCGTGGTGCCAGTGCGGCGGCGGCCAGGCCATGCGGCCGAGCGGCACGACGCGGCTCGCGCCCAGGCGCCCCAGCTCTCCCGCGAGGGTGCGCGTGCGCTCGGGAGATGCGGCGAGGCCGACGCTCTGGAGCACGGAGCCGAACGGCGCCACGTGCGCCGCGACCTCCGCCAGGTCGGCGACCGGCTTCACGCGCACGACGCGGTTGAGGCACGACGCGGCGAAGGCGGGATCCTCGTCGTAGACGACCGTCCACGCCGTGCCCTCTGCCGATGCGTGGACTTCGGTGGCGCCGCCCGCGAACTGCGCGAACTCCGCCTCGCCGCGGAGCTGGCGGATGGCGGACGCCTCGCGCGGAGCGAGGATGCCGCGCGGAAGCTCGCGCTCGGTCGCCTCCATCTCCGCAGCGAGCATGCGCGCCCACTCGCGCGGGGAGACGCCGCCGCCTTCCTCCGCGTAGAACAGGTGCGGCGACACGCATCCCTGCTGGTCGAACGTCGACGCATCCAGCGCGCACGCCGCGGCGGCTTCCCGCGCCGCATCTCCCGACAGCATCTCCCGGCCCACCATCCCGAACGAGATGCGGTGCCCGTAGCCGAGGAACTTCGCCCCGGCCGGCGTCCGGCCGCGGATCGACGCCACCGCGTCCGCGCCGCCGTAGACGATCACGGCGTCCGCGATCTCCAGCGCGGCGCGCTCCATCTCCTCGTCGCCGCCGGGCCAGTAGGTGACGGCCACGCACTCGCCGAGGTCCGCGTCTTCCTCCGCGAGCGCGCGGGCGAAGAGCGCGGCGAGGACGGGCTCGCCCACGGCGGTCTTGCCAAGCGTGGCGGACTTGAGCAGCAGCGTGCGGATCATGGACGTGACCGCCACGCCCGGCACGTTTCCGCTGAAGACGTGCGTGGAAAGCCGCGGCCCATACGCCCGCGCCGCGCTCGGAACGCCCGCGCGCGCCACGAACCCGTCCAGCGCGCCCGCATCCCCCAGCTCTGCGGCGAGAAGCGCGCGCAGCGGCTGCGCACGCCAGTCCGCCGCCATGCGGTCCAGCACGCGTCGAATCATGGGCGCGGAGTAGCCGGTCACCAGCGGCAGCGCGCGTTCCGCCGTCTGCCGCAGCTCGTCTCCCGCGTCCTCGAACCGCCGCGCTACCCGGTCGATCGACGCGACGATGCGCTCCACCGGCCGATTGGCGAGGTGGCGGCCGCGCGCATCCACCAGCGCCTCCACCTGGCGCCGCAGCAGGGCGGGGGAGAGGCGCGGGACGCGGATGGAGAGCGCATCCCCCCCGCGCCCGTACGGCCAGGTGGTCGTGGGGACGGGCGAGATGGCGGGCAGGTGGAACGCGTCGATCATGTAGCTTGGGTGCTGCGGGGAGGGGCCCTCACCCGGCTCGTAAAACTCGCCTGCCCTCTCCCACAAGTGGGAGAGGGCACGGCCTCCACGGCGGCTGGCAGCTCCGTGCTCTGCGATGGGCCGCCTCGCTGCCGGCAGGCTGGCGGCTCGCGCTGCGGAAGGGCGGGCCGAGCAGCGTCCGCTGGCTGAGGAAGGTCCAGACCGGTAGGGTCCGACCTGCGTGTCGGACCGTGCTGCCGCTGCGATCATGCTCGCCGTCCACCGCCATCGCAGCCGAAGCGGCGGTCGCACACGCAGGTGCGACCCTACGCGAGCATCATCGCGGTGGCACACACCCGCGCCTACGAGCATCGCCGCGGTCGCACACACAGGTGGGACCCGACGGAGCGTGGCCGTGAGGCGCCGCCTACGCTCGTTCACCCGCGGTCCCGCAAGATGCCCCGCCTGCCTGCCACCGCCCGGCGAAGCCGAAAGCGAAGCGCGTAGCGGAACTGCCGGAAACGCGAAGGAGATTCGTGCCTTCTCCCGCTTGCGGGAGAGGGCAGGCGAGTTTTACGAGCCGGGTGAGGGCCCCCCTCCCCTACAGGAAATCCCAGAACGACGGCCGCGCATCCACCACGACCTCCCACCGCCCGCCCGCGCCCATCCCCCGGTGCACGTCCAACCGCAGGATGTCGTACACCAGGCCTACGCCGGCGCCGATCGAGGCGCGCGGGCGCTGCGTCGTCTCCGCGCCCCAGGCGGAGAGCGCGGGCCGCCCCGCATCTCCCACGCCCGCCCAGCCGGCGGAGGCCATCAGCCGGCCGCGAACCCACGGGCGCAGCAGGTCGGCCGAGGCGGTGGCGCGGGCCAGCGCAAAGCGGTCGCCGCCGAAGGAGCGGAAATCGAAGCCTGGCACCGTCCCTCGTCCACTGAAACGGAAAAGCTCCTGCCGCGGCAGGTCGCCGAACGCCGCGCCGCCGGACGCTTCCATCTCCAGTGCCGCGTCGCGCGCCAGGAAGCGGCGTGTGTAGCCCAGGTCGAGGACCGGGCGGACGAAGTTCAGCGATCCGCCGGAATCGGCCCGCAGCGTCCCGCCCTCGGTCGTCAGCGAGGCGGACCAGGCGCGCGCCGTGCCCGAGGGCGAGCTGCGCGCGAGGGAGAGCGAGCCGCCCAGCATCACCCCGTCGCCGATGGCGTGCACCGGGCGGAAGTGGTCGGACCCGCCGAAGACGGAGAAGTCCGCCTCCCGGCTGGCGGACGCCTGGTCCTCCGCGCGCAGGGTGAGCCCGCCGGTGAGGCCGAAGCCGACCTTACGCTCGCCGTGCAGCTCGCCGCCGCGGGCGTAGAACAGGTCCGTGTAGTCGCGCCCGGCCAGCAGCGCCGTCAGGCTGTTCACCGCGCCGGACACGACGGGGCCGACACCCACGTCGCGCGGTGTGTTCAGGAATGCCGATCCGCCGATCCGATAGCTAGGCCGCGTCCACTGCGCGCCGGCGGAGAGCACCGGGTGCTCCGGGCCGAACGCCCAGCCGCCGTCGAACGACAGCGTCAGCCGCTCCCTGGGGTGCTCGCGCACGCCGAAGCCCACCGTCGGCCCCTCCGCGCGATTGTAGCGGAAGACCTGCGATACCGCGGGCACGTCCAGCCGCAGCGCGGGCAGGCCGCTCAGCATGCGCTGGCGGATCAGCTCCGCCGCCTGCCTGCGGATGTCGCCCAGCTCCGTGCTGGGGCCGATGCCCTCCTCGCGCAGCTCCTCGTAGATCCCCCGCTCGAACGGGAAGGCGCGGCGCTGCGGGTCGGGCACCGAGACCACCTTGGGGCCGCTGAAGGCCACCAGCGGCAGGCCCTGGTTGAAGCGGTAGTTGGAGATGCGCATCGTCCCGCGGATCACGCCGCCCGCGGGGAAGCCCAGCTCCGGAAGCTGGCGGCGGATCTCCACCTGCTGGCGGCTGGGGAGCCAGAAGCGCCCCTTCCACAGCCCGTTCTCCAGCGAGACGTTCAGGTAGTCCAGCTGCCGGTCCACGTACGCGGGCGACGTGAACGTGAACGACATGCGCACGATGTCGCCCATCCGCCGGTCCACGAACACCGAGCCGATGAACGCCGGCCGCGACGGGTCGCGCGGCCGCACCTGGATCTCGTACAGCTGCACCGCCTCGCCGCCCGGCAGGCGGATGGCCGACGAGTCCGCCAGCCGGTACTCGTACACCTGCGGGCCACCTGCCGCCGCGGGGTGCAGCACGTCGCGCACCTCGTCCCCGTCGCCGATGCGGATCAGGTCGCCGAAGTTGTCCTGCACCACGCTCAGGTGGTCCTGGTGGTACTGGATGGTCGTCGGAAGCTTCTTCTCGTCCCGCAGGCCTATGATGCGCTGCTTGCTCAGGTTGGGCGCCTTCCACATCACGTCCAGCGCCACCTGGTCGGTCTTCACCAGCGTGCGCTCGCCGATGTCGCGGCGGTCCAGGTAGAAGTACACGTAGCCGCGGGCGTCGGCCTGGTAGTCCACCATGCCTGTGTCGGCCAGGTTCGTCGCCCGCCGCACCTCGGCGCGGTGGATCAGCTCCAGGGCGCGCGGGTTGTTCCACCCGCCCGGCGCCTGCGCGTTCAGCAGGGCGGGGGCGGGCGCGGCGAGCAGCGCGAGGGCCAGGAAGATGCGTTTCATCACGTGTGAAGCTGCGTATTCACGGGCGGATAAGCAACCGGGCCCGGCCGTGGGTGGCCGGGCCCGGAGCGTGCCGGTGCCAGGTGCGTGCCGCGCGGCTCAGCAGCCACCGGCCTCGAACCTGGCCGTCAGCGTGCCGAAGATCTGGTCCTGCAAGCCCTCCTCGCTGATGCCGGCCGCCTTCGCGTAGTCCGACCGGCGCACGCCGTACGTGGTGGTGGCGGGCGAGGCGGAGAGCATGCGCGGGCTGGCGGCGAACTGCAGGTCCAGCACCGCCGGCAGCAGCAGCTCGCGCGACACGTCCGATCCCGAGCCGCTGGTGGGGAACGACAGCGAGACCGAGGTCGCGTGCAGGTCCACGCTGCCGCGCAGGAGCTGGAGGAAGCTGTCGGACTTGCGCGTGTACGCCACCTCGTACTGCGGCGCGTTGGGGCTCAGCGTCACCGTGGGCGACGGCTTGCCCGCCGGGGCGGGGTTCGCCACGCCGCTCGCCAGCACGTCGGCCACGGGCAGCGCTGCGTTGCTGGGGGCGAAGCGGAGCGTGCAGATGGAGTACACCGCGCCCACTTCGCCGGGCGTCAGGCGGGCTGGGTCGGTGCCGCCGCCGCCGTCGCACGCGGCGAGCGCCGGCAGGGCGGCCAGGGCCAGCAGGGTGGCGCGGGAGCGAAGCGCGTGCATCGGTCGGTCCTCCGTGGTGGTCGTCGTTGGCCGGATCGGGCGGTTTCGGATGGTCCGCGCCGGGCGTGGAGCCGGTTCCCGGGCCGGCACCTGCGTACCCCCGTTTGCGGTGGGTTGATCCGCATCCGTGGTCGGTGGACGGAGATCGGGTGGGGGAAGTTTCGCGACGCGGCGGGCCCCGGTCTCGCACCACCAGATCGGGCCGGCGCGCTGCGGCCAGATCCAGGCTCTCCCGTCCGGTGGCCGCCTCTAGGATCGTCCCGTACTCCTCCAGCGCGTGCCGCACCACCCGGCGGATCTGCGGCTCGTCCGGCCCGGCGCCGTCCTCCGCCGGGGCGTCTCCCTGCGCCCACTCTCCTTGACAGCTTAGGAGACGGCGGCTACTCTCCTCCTAACCAACATAGGAGAGAGAGCCATGACCGATTCCGCCACACTCCTCCCCGGAACTCTGGACCTCCTGATTCTGAAGTCCGTCTCGCTCGGGCACCTACACGGCTACGGCGTACTGCTGCGCATCGAGCAGATCTCGGGCGGTGCACTGCAGATCCAGCAGGGGGCGCTCTATCCGGCACTCTACCGGCTGGAGCACCAGGGGCTCGTCGAGGGCGAATGGGGGGTCTCCGAGAAGAACCGCCGCGCCAAGTTCTACCGCCTCACCCCCGCCGGTCGCGCGCGTCTCGGCGAGGAAGTCGCGAGCTGGAACCGGTTGGCGGATGCCATCGCTCTGGTGCTGCGCACCACACTGCAGGAGATCTGAGCATGAAGACTCTGTTCGCGCGGGTGCGGTCGTTCTGGCACGGGCTGCGGAGACCAGACCAGCTCTGGGCGGAGATGGACGAGGAGATGCGCTTCCACGTGGAGATGGAGGCCGACCGCCTCATACGCGAGCGGGGGCTGGATGAGGCCGAGGCGCGCCGGCAGGCTGCGATCTCCTTCGGCGGAACCGAGAAGTACAAGGAGCAAGGGCGGGAGGCGCGGGGGCTGGGGTGGGTCAGCGGGCTGACGCTCGACCTGAAGCTCGGCGGTCGCATGCTGGTCAAGCATCCTGCGCTCACCGTGATCGCAACGATTGCCGTAGCGTTCGCGATCGCCGTCGGCACCGTTGGGTTCGAGATCGCGCGACAGGCGCTCTGGCCGACGATTCCGCTTCCGGACGGCAACGCGATCGTTGCATTGCGGAACTGGAACGTCGCCGACAATGCGGCGGTCCCTGCATCGCGCCGCGATTACGAGCTGTGGCGCGACGGTCTCAGCTCGATCACCGATCTCGGGGCCGTCGAGGTGGAGGAACGCAGCGTCGCCGTCAGCGCCGGCCCCGGCCAGCCGGAGACCGTCGCCAACGTGACCGCGTCGACCTTCGCGCTGACGCGCGTCCCGGCGTTAATGGGACGCGCCCTGCTGGAAGGCGACGAGCGGGGCGGCGCGGAAGAGGTCGTGGTGGTCGGATACGACTTCTGGAAGAACAAGCTGGGTGGGGCGGCAGACGCCGTCGGCCGCGTCATTCACATCAGCGGCACGCCGGTCACGATCGTCGGCGTGATGCCGCGTGGCTACGGATTCCCACAGCGGAACGAAGTCTGGCGGCCGTTGCACCTCGAGCGGCTTCCCGAGGCGTCGCCGAGCCTGCGGTACGTCTTCGGGCGGCTGGCGCCGGACCGTTCGCGCGAGGAGGCGACCACCCAGGCGGCGGCGATCGGCGCCCGAGCCGCGACGATGTTTCCGGAGACGCATAAGAACGTGCGCCTGCAAGTCCTCTCGCTGTCCGACGCAGTCAGTGATCTGCCGGAATCGGCGGTGTTGGTGCTGGCGTCAATCAACGTGTTCCTCGTGCTGTTGGCCGCGCTCCTGTGCGGCAACGTCGCGATGTTGCTGTTCGCCCGCGCCGTCAGTCGAGAGCGGGAGCTCCTCGTTCGCACCGCACTCGGCGCCAGCCGTGGGCGCCTCGTCATGCAACTCTTTGGCGAGGCGCTCCTGCTCTGCGCCGTCGGCGCGGTGGTTGGTCTCATGGTTGCGCGCTTCGTGCTCGCGCGGACCTGGACGATGATCGAAGAGCAATCGGGCCCGTTGCCATTCTGGATCGACACTTCGATTTCGACGACGACGATTCTCTATGCCGTCGGGCTGACGCTGTTCGCCGCGACGATCGCCGGCGTCGTACCCGCGCTCAAGGTGGTGTCGGGTAGTACCGGCGGCAGGCTCCGAGCCGCGTCGAGTGGCGGCGGCGGGTTGCAGTTCGGCGGCGTGTGGACCGTGGTCATCGTCGCGCAGATCGCGCTCACGACGGTGCTTCCGGTGCCGCTGCTCGGCGTGGGAGGGGACTTCGCGCGAAAGACCCCAGCGGGATTCCCGGCCGAAGCATTCCTCACCGCCACGCTCGAGATCGATCGCTTCGACGGCGCCGCGGCGAGTGGTGACACAGTGCCGGCCGTGCGTGCCGCGCGGCTCGAGGAACGCTACCGCTCGCTCGCCGAGCGGCTCCGGCAGGAGCCGGGCGTGCTGGACGTCACGTACGCCGATCAGATGCCGGTGATGCGTCACGCGGTGTACGGGATCAACATGGACCCGGGTCCGGCCGCTAAGCAAAGTGAACGCTGTGTGGGTGGTTACTGCGTCGGGAACGTGTCCGTCGATCCGCGGTTCTTCGACGTGATCGGTGCGCCGGTGATCCGCGGCCGGGCCTTGGCGACGGCCGACGCGGAACACCAGACGCGTGCCGTGCTCGTGAACGAGTTCTTCGTCGATCAGGTCATGGGCGGCCGCAACCCGATTGGCCGCCGGCTTCGCTTCTTCTCGTCAACTCGCAAACCCACCGCCGAGTCGTGGCATGAGATCGTCGGTATCGTGCCCGATCTCGGCGTGAGCGACAACCAGGGCGATTTCGGCCGAGCCCGCATCTTTCAGGCAGCGCTGCCGCGGCAGACGGGGCCGCTTCGGGTCGCCATTCACGTTCGCGGCGATCCGCAGGCTTTTGCGGTGCGCCTCCGCGAGCTCGCGGACGCGATCGATCCCGCGTTGCGCGTGATCGATCCCAAACGGCTGCCCCGTCTGGCGGAGTCCGTCAGCGGGTTCTGGATTGCGCTCCTGCTCGGCTTCACGGGCGTGACGCTGATGCTGTCGCTCGCCGGCGTCTATGGGGTGACGGCCTTCTCCGTCGCCAAGCGGACGCGGGAGATCGGCGTGCGCGTCGCGCTCGGTGCGCAGCCGCTGCAGGTCCTGGCCACCGTCTTCAAGCGCCCATTCGTTCAGATCGCGCTGGGCGTTGGCATCGGTGCAGTCCTGGGGCTCGGTCTCGCCAACAACGACCTGTCGGATGTGCATCTCGACGATTTCGGCATCACGGCGGTCTTCGCGCTGTCGACGATCCTGTGCTGTGCACTCGCATGCATCGTCCCGACGCGACGGGCGCTTCGCATTCAGCCGACGGAGGCATTGAAGGACGAAGGTTGAGTTCACGCCCCTTGCCCCACAGTTCGTCGCAAACCAGCTCGATCACATCGACGAACGTGCCTGGTCGGCGGCCGACTTTTGTATCCTCTCTACACCGGATCGCGCGCGCTGCCTGTTTGAGAGGCAAGACATCACGCCCGTGGCCCTCGAGAATGAACGCGGCGCGGCGCTGATCGCGGATCTTTTGTGTGCACCTATGCATGGTGCCATCTAACGCCCGAGTTCTGCTGCAGCGAACATATGGAATGCGAGCGCAGCGAGCTACCGTCGATCACTTGTCCGCTGCAACGCACGTTACGTGACCGCCACGCGATCCTGACCTATGCCCCAAGAGCCGCTGCCAACCACAGCCCGGCGACAAGTACCGGCCCATGCAGCATCATGCCGC
Organism: Longimicrobiaceae bacterium; assembly: GCA_035696245.1. Lineage (NCBI taxonomy): Bacteria > Pseudomonadati > Gemmatimonadota > Longimicrobiia > Longimicrobiales > Longimicrobiaceae > Longimicrobiaceae bacterium. The sequence goes on from DASRQW010000415.1 coordinate 10,959, forward strand.
CCAATATGAGGCTGCGCCATGCCCGTCGAGTCACCCACGCCTCGTTCCGCGCCCGTCGCAAGACATACCAGGCAAAGGGCGCGTTCAGAGTCAGCGCCGAGGCCAACCCCGGACCGTATCCCTTGAAGACGACCAACGCGCTCAAGACATGGGCAACTACGTTGATCGCCACAGTGGCCTCCAGCGCCAACAACAGCCACAGTGCCACGCGGGACGCTGGGCGCATCACGACGAAACCGGCGAGCAGGAAGGCGAGAAGCGACAGCAGCACGAG
>DASRQW010000416.1 GCA_035696245.1 Longimicrobiaceae bacterium
CGGGGTCGCGGCGGCGGCGCTGGTGCCGCTGTTCCTCAACACGCTCTCGAGCAACGTGCTCGCGAACATCCTGAACCCGATGTCGAACGACGAGGCGAGGCGAAGCCTGCTCATCTTCGGCGGCTTCTGCCTGATCGCGGCGATCTCGTCCACCGCGTTCATCCGCACCATTTCCGACCGCGTTCTGCGGATGGAGGTCAAGGCGGCGAGGCAGGAGGCGAGCGAGGCGAAGACCAAGGCCGTGCACGTGGAGGAGACGGTCGCTCCCATCGTCGCGAAGGAAACCGAGCCCGACACGGAGCGCGCCGAAGCGTCGCTCACCGCTCGTGTCCGGCGGTCCGATGCCGGCGAGGCGCCGCCGGAAGAGCGGGTGCTCGCCGCGCTCCTGCCGAACCGGTGGACGCTGCGCACCCAGGCCGGCCTCGCGAAGCAGACGGGGCTCGATGCCGCGGAGGTAGGCCGCATCCTGAACGACGTCCGCAAGCGTGGCCTCGCGGAGCGGACCTCGACGGCGAACGGCGAGCGCTGGTACATCACGGAAGAGGGTAAGACGCTGGTCAGCTGATCCAGCGCGATGTAACGGAGGGAGCCCCGCCGCGCCAGGCACGCACGGCGGGGCTCGTCACGTTTCCATCCCCGGTACGCCGATGCGTTCGTCCCAACCGGCCACGGCTCGTGCGATCTCTTCGGGTTTTCCGACAGTGCGAATACGTGAGATACGGGCGCCGCCCATCACCTGAAAACAACACTGTTGACGGTGAGCGGTGCCGATGCTAGTGTATTAGCACAGTGTCAATGCACTAGCATGAAGCCCTTCGCCAGGAGCCACAGGTGCCCTCCACATCGCCACACCAGCTCGGCCGGCGCGAGCGCCAGATCATGGACGCAGTGTACCGGCTGGGCCGCGCGACCGCCGCAGACGTGCTGGCCGCGCTTCCCGACCCGCCCAGCTACTCGGCCGTCCGCGGCATGCTGCGCCTGCTGGAGGACAAGGGCCTGCTGAAGCACGAGCAGGACGGCCCACGCTACGTGTACCTCGCCACGGCCGACCCGGAGCAGGTGAGCCGCGGCGCGGTGAAGCACCTGCTGAGCACCTTCTTCAACAACTCGGCGGCGCAGGCGGTGGCAGCCATCCTGGGCCAGGCCGGCGACCGGATCAGCGACGCGGAGCTGGACCGCCTGGCCCTGCTCATCGACGAGGCACGCGAACACGGAGGAGACGCATGAGCCCGCTGCTGGACCGTCTCGCCCTGGACCCGAGCACGGGTCCCGCCGCCGTGCTGCTGCTGAAGGGCACGCTACTCCTGGCCTCCGCCGCCGTCGCGGGCCTGGCGCTCCGCCGCTCCAGCGCCGCCAGCCGCCACCTCGTGTGGACGCTCAGCCTGGCCGGCATGCTCGCGCTGCCGCTCCTCTCCCTCGCGCTCCCGGCCTGGCGCGTGCCCGTCCTCAGCGCCCCGCCGGCGGACGCGTGGACGCCCGCGCCGTTCCCCGCCGTGCCCGCCTCGCCTGGCGCCGCGGTTCCGTTCGCCGCCGCATCGGCCGCGCTCGGCACCGGCTTCCCGGTGGCTGCGCCCGCCGCACCTGCCGCACCGTCCGCGATGTCGCGGCTGGCGGATGCGTTGCCGCGTGGGCTGAGCCTGGCGCTCGCCATCTACCTCCTCGGCGCGGCGGTCGTGCTCGCCCGCATCGCGACGGGTGAGTGGGTGCTGCGGCGCCTGGCCCGCAAGGCGTCGGCTCCGTCGGATCCGGCGTGGGCGGCGCTGCTGCGCGACCTGACGTGGATGATGGACGTGGACCGGCCGGTGCGCCTTCTGGTGAGCCGGCACGCGACGATGCCCATGACGTGGGGCTTCCGCCGCCCCGTGGTGATGCTGCCCGCCGAGGCGGACGCGTGGCCCGAGGAGCGCCGCCGCGTGGTGCTGCTGCACGAGCTCGCGCACGTGGCGCGGCACGACTGCCTAACGCAGCTGCTGGCCGGGCTAGCCTGCGCTGCATACTGGTTCCACCCCGGGCGCGTGGTACGCCGCCCGCCGTCTGCGCGTGGAGCGCGAGCGCGCCAGCGACGACCGAGTGCTGGCCGCGGGCACGCCGGGCCCCACCTACGCCGCGCACCTGCTGGACGTGGCGCGCGCCTTCCGCTCGGTGGGCTTCGCGGGCCCGGTGGCGGTCAGCATGGCGCGCCCGTCGCAGCTGGAAGGCCGCCTCCTGGCCGTGCTCGACGGTGTCCGCGCCCACCGCGCGCTCTCGCGCCGCACGGCGAGCCTCGCATCGGCCGCAGCGGTCGCGCTGGTGCTGCCGCTGGCGGCGATGCGTCCCGCCGCGCGCGTGTCCGCATCTCCCGCGAACGCGGGCGCGTGGCCGGCGGCTCCAACATCTGCCGGATCTACGGCGCCTGCCGCGGCTCTCGCATCTTCCGGAACGCCCGCGGCTCCGGCATCGCAGCAGGACGGGACGATCGACCGCACGGTGGCGGCGCGCAGCGGGGGCACGCTGGCGCTGGACCTGGAGACGGGCGGCGGCGTGACGGTGACCGGGTGGGACCGTGAGCAGGTTCGCGTGAACGCGCAGCTCGGCGGGCGCGACCGGGCGGACACCCGCGTGACGGTGGAGCCGGTCGCGTCGGGCGTGCGGGTCCGCGCGGTGCAGGCGCGCAGCCGTGGATCGTCCAGCACCAGCCACAGCTTCCGCGTGTGGGTGCCGCGCCGCTTCGGCGTCCGTCTCGCGTCGGCAGGAGGCGGCGTGCACATCAGCGGCGTGCAGGGCGACTTCCGCGGCGAGACGGGAGGCGGGGAGCTGGAGCTGCGCAACGTGAGCGGCAGCGCGCGGCTCTCCACCGGCGGCGGCGGGATCGACGTGGCGGACTCGCGCCTGTCCGGCGAGGTGCGCACGGGGGGCGGGCACGTCCGCCTGCGCAACGTGACCGGCGGCCTGCGCGGCTTCTCCGGCAGCGACGGCGACCGCGCGTGGGGCGACGCGTCGAGCCGGACGCGCGTGCGGACCGGCGATGCGGACGGCGCGGTCACCGTGGACGTGGAAGGTGACGGAGGGCCCGTGCGCGTCTCCGGCAACGGCGGAGCGTGGACGGTGGATGGCGGCTCGTCATCCGCCAGCGCCGGGGCCTGGGGCAGCGGATCGTCGTCCACCGTGACGTCTTCCGGCTCGAGTGCCCGTACCACCACGGCGGGCAGGCAGCGGTCGACGACCACCACCTGCGTGGATGGCCGGTGCACCTCGTCGACCTCCGGCGGCGGGAGAGCGTCGACCACGGCCACCTGCGTGGACGGGCGATGCACTTCCTCCACCTCCGGCGAGCGGACGTGGTCCAGGCCGGGCTCGCCGGAATCCGCGGCCGCGTCGGCCTCGGCCTGGGACCGCGACAATACGGGCTCCCGCACCATCGTCTGCAACGACACGACGTGCACCGACAAGGATACGGAGGCCGCCGCATCCACCCGCTCCGGCCGCGGCGCCGCGCGCGGGACCACCTCCACCAGCACCACGCGTCACTGCGACGACGACGGCCGCTGCACGAGCGCGGAGGCACGCGTGGAGCCCAGCGGCTACGCGTACGTGACCGGCGACGACGACGAGGCGCGCCGCTCCGCCATCCGCGGCATGCTCTCCGGGGCGCCTCCGGAAGCCGCGGCGGCTGCGCTCGGCCGCATCGCCTTCCAGCGCGACCTGAGCGCCGACGTGCAGCGCGAGGCCGTGCGCTCCCTCGGCCGCGTGGCCGGCGGCAGCGGCGCCGAGCAGCTCGCCCGCATCGCCCTGTCGCACCCGCGCGTGGCGGTGCGGCGCGAGGCCGCGGACGTGCTCGCCGCGCGCTTCCGCTCGTCCGCCACGCCTAC
>DASRQW010000417.1 GCA_035696245.1 Longimicrobiaceae bacterium
TTAAGATTGCGTGGATATGGTTGGGCATGATTACGAAGGCATCGAGTTCAACGCCCGCGAAGCGGCGAGGCAGGGACAGCAATACTGCCTTAGAAACCTCGCCAGCGGGAAACAGAGTGACTTGATCGTTCACGATGCGGCTGAGCGAGCAAGCCCGGTTCTGGGTGCAGATCGTGACGAAATACGCGCCTGGCGTGGTGTAGTCGTAGTGCGGCAGGCGGAGGGCGCGGCGTTCGGGGAGCATCGAGCGGGTGTGCTGAGGGTTGTGTGCATGGCGGCGCAGTCCGACGACAGAATAGTGGTCGTGGAAGGTGGCGGGAAAGATGATGGGGTTGCGGGGCGGGGGCTGGGGGGCGAGCGTGTCGGCACGCCGGGATGGTGGCGGCGGCAACGCATCGCTCTAGACGCGGGACACGTGCATGGCTCAGATCAACGAGACGGAGTGGATCTGGCGCGACGGGGAGTGGATTCCCTGGGCCGACGCCACCGTTCACCTCCTCTGCCACTCCCTCCAGTTCGGAAGCTCGCTCTTCGAGGGCATCCGCTGCTACGCCACGCCGCGCGGCCCGGCCATCTTCCGGCTGGACGAGCACCTGCGGCGGCTGTACGACTCCGCCCGCATCTACCGCATGCCGCCCGAGCCGGACTTCGCCACGCTGCGGGCCGCGTGCAGCGAGATCGTGCGGCGCAACCAGGTGGAGCACTGCTACCTACGCCCCATGGTGCTGAGGGGCTACGGCGCGGCGGGCATGAACCCCATCGGCAGCCCGGTGGAGACGTACCTGGTGTGCTGGCCGTGGGGCACGTACCTGGGCGAGGGCGCGCTGGAGGCGGGCGTGGACGTGAAGGTGTCGAGTTGGCAGCGGCAGGCGCCCAACACGTATCCCGCGCTGGCGAAGGCGGCGGGCAACTACCTCAACGGGCAGCTCAGCCGCCTGGAGGCGGTAGAGGACGGGTACGCCGACGCCATCGCACTCAGCCACGGCGGGATGGTGAGCGAGGGCACGGGGCAGAACGTCTTCCTCGTGCGCGACCGGGCGCTCATCACGCCGGCGCTGGACGGGACCAACCTGGCCGGCATCACCCGCGCGAGCATCATCACGTTGGCGAAGGAGATGGGCATCGAGGTGCGCGAGCAGGCGGTGCCGCGCGAGATGTTGTACATCTGCGACGAGCTGTTTTTCACCGGCACGGCGAGCGAGGTCACACCGGTCCGCAGCGTGGACCGCATCCCCGTGGGCAGCGGCAAGATGGGCGAGATGACGCGCGCCCTCCAGCAGCGCTTCCTTGACCTCGTGCAGGGGCGCACGGAAGACACGCACGGGTGGCTCACGTACGTGAACGAGACGGCGTAGGCGCGGGAAGCGGCGGTTCGGTGGGTTATCGACCGGCGGCGTCGGGCGGCAGCATCGCCCTGGCGGGTTGGGCCGCGCGTGGAAGCGGACCGAAGCTCCGGTAGCAGACCGCGAAGGGCGACATCGCGAGGCGGCATCGCCCTGGCGGCTAAAGCCGCGGGCTACAAAGGCACGAAGCCCACCGGCGTGGGCTGCTACGGGAAGTAGGAGGCGTGCCGGAGGCAACTTCGGCGAGGCAGCCTGGGCTCCGCTGGGTTAGCTATCCTGCGGCACGCCTCCAGGTAAACCCGTCTCCGCGTGGTGTGCAAACGGCGAGGGCGTCCGCTCCAAGCGGGCGCCCTCGTTCGTGCGGTATCCTTTGCGTGTCTCCCCAAACCACTGCGCGTCCGGAGCGGACCGAAGCTTCGGCAGCAGCCCGCGAAGGCGGGCTTCGCGCCGTTGTAGCCCGCGGCTTCAGCCGCCAGGGCGCGGCTGCACAGATCCTTCTCGTGGGGCTACGAAGGTCCGGTCGCTCCCGTCGGATTTCGTCCGTACTTCGCCGCGGCGGCGAGGTCTTCGCGCTCCAGGTCGGGATAGTCGGCCAGGATCTCGTCCGCCGTCATGCCGGAGGCGAGCAGATCGCGGATCATCTCCACCGGATAGCGCAGACCGCGGATGGTCGGCTTGCCGTGGCAGACGGCCGGATCGACGGTGATGCGGCCGCGCAGTGTGCTCATCCGGTCACCTCCGTTGGGGAAGTTCTCGATCTGCGCGAAAGCTACATGAACACCCTCGCGAGCGCGACGAGGCTGGCGGCGAGGGCGATGACGGCGGCGATGAGGATGGGGCGCCACTTGCGCTTCCAATCGGCTTCCGCGGCGGCGAGGGCGGCCGTGGCGGCGGCCTGGTGCGCGCTGAGGGTGGAGAGAAGCTCGTCCAGGCGGCGGCGGGTGTCGCGCTGCGTGTCCTCCACGCGGCGGAGGGTGGCGGGCACCTCGGCCAGCCCGTCCTCCACCTCCACCAGGCGGCCGGCGAGGGTGGATAGGTTCTCCTCCAGCGCTTCCACGTCGGTGGATGGCTGCTGGTGCGCGACGCCGGCGGCGCCCAGGGCGGAGAGCGCCGTGGAGGCGGCACCGTCGCTGAACAGCGACTGGTCCATCACCCGGCGGGCGGAGACGACCTCCTGCATCGCCTCGGCGAAGTGGGCCTGGGTGATGTGCTTGTGCTCGTCCGCGCCGGGCTCGGCGATGGCCATCTGCGCGGCCTTGAGCACGGCGTTCTTGATGTCGCCGCCGCTGCCCTCGAAGGTGCGGGCGAGGGCGGCGAAGTCCACATCTTCCGCCAGCGGCGTCTTGCGGGCGTGGATCTGCGCGCGCCAGATCTTCTCGCGCTCGGCCACGCCGGGCATCTCGAAGAGGATGTGCGTGCGGATGCGGCGCTCGAACGCGGGGTCGAAGTTGGCGGCCAGGTTGGTGGCGAAGATGACCACGCCCGGGAACGCCTCCAACTCGCGCAGCAGCACATTCACCACGGCGTTGGCCTCGCGCTGGTAGCCCTGGTCGACAGACGTGAAGCGGCGCCCGGCGATGGCGTCGGCTTCGTCGAAGAAGAGGACGGCTTCCTGCTCGGCGGCGGAGCGGAAGACGCCGGCCACGTTCTTGGCCGTGGCGCCCGCCCACTGCGACTCCAGCTCGGCGTAGCGCACCACGAGCAGCTTGCGGCCCAGCGCGTGGGCGATGGCCTCGGCGCAGATCGTCTTTCCCGTGCCCGGCGGACCGGCGAAGTTGAACGCCAGCCCCAGCCCGGTATCGTGGCGCTCACCCAGGCCCCAGTCCTCGAACATCAGGTCGTGCTTGCGGATCTGGAGCAGCGCGTTGTCCAGCGACCGCCGGGTGGCGGGCGGCAGCACCACGTCGGCGAAGCTGCGGCGGGGCGTGACCGCCTCCACCAGCACCTTGCTGTTCGATTCGCCGAAGAAGAGGTCGCGCAGCGGGTTGGGCATCGTGTTCCGGATCGGGGAGCAGCGTTCAGGCGCCGCGCACCTGCTTCGCGCGGGGCATGACGTGCATCAACGGAAGTCGCGTGCCGAGAGCGCGTTGCGGCCCAGGACGCGCCCGTCGCGGTCCGCGATCCACACCTCCAGCGTCGTCCCGCCGCGCGAAACCGCGGGCAACGGGCCGAGGTCGACGATCTTCACCGCCGCGTCCGCCGCGACGTCCAGCACGCGCGTGGCCTCCGCGGAAGCGGTGCCGTCTGCGGAGACGGTGCGCCAGTGGAGGGTGGCGGCGGGGATGGGCGCGAGCCGGTCGTTCACGATCCACAGCGAGACCGGCGCGTCGCGCTTGTCGATCGTGTACTCGATGCTGGGGAGCACCGGCTGCATGGCCAGGCGCAGCGCGTCGTAGCCCGGCTTGGCGCGGCGGTAGTAGTCGACCACCGCCCAGGTCACGGACGGCCAGTCCTCCACGAACATGAACTGGTAGATGCCCGTGCTGCCGTTCCACTTCCGCCTCCGGAACCGCTCGGTGCCGTAGCGGACGACCTGCGCCTGGTACGCCTGCGAGCTGGCGACGAACTCGTCGATCGTGCGCCCCTTCTCCACCCGTCCGCTCTGGAACGTGGGGTCCGGCTGGAAGTCGCGGAACGCCCACGTCTCCCATCCCTCCGGCGTGGTGGGAAAGAGCGTGTCGCCGGGAAACATGGTCCGCAGCGTCTCGATGTTCGGTAGCGCCTGGGCGCCGTACTCGGTCACGAACGGCTCGGTCCTGTTCGCGAAGCCGGCCACCGTGCCGTAGTACCAGCCGGGGTACGGATGCCCATCGCCCGTGCCCGAGTCGCGGTGCTTCACTCGCGACGAGTCCATGCGCGCCGCGAGGGCGACCAGCGAGTCGTCGAGCGCGAGGTTCTGATGCGGGTCCTTCTTCCTCATCCAGTCCATCGCGTGCGGCGCCTCGTTGTGCATGCACCACGCGATGATGGACGGATGGCTGCCGAAGCGCCGGATCATGGCCGCGGCCTGGCGAAGTGCCTCGGCGTGGAACGCGAGGTCGTCGGTGTAGCCCCACTGCAGCGGGAAGTCCTGCCACACCATCAGCCCCGCGCTGTCGGCCACCTCGTAGAACTCCGGCCGCTCCAGGTGGGCGTGGGGGCGCACGGTGTTGAGGTTGGCGCCCACCATCATCTCCACGTCGCGCTCGTACCACGCGCGGTCCGCCTGCGAGAGCCACTGGGTGGCGATGTAGTTCGTGCCGCGGGGGTAGATGCGGCGCCCGTTCAGCCGCCACACCCACGCCGAGTCGCGGGAGATGGAGCGCACGCCGAAGGTCGCCGTCCGCCGGTCCGCCGCGGACGTGGAGCCGGCGCGGGCGAGCGCCGCGTCCAGGCGGTAGAGGTTGGGCCGGCCATAGTCCCACGACCACCACAGCGCGGGATGGGAGATGCGGACCTCCGTGCGCGCCCGCGTCACGCCCGGCCGCGCGGCGACCGCGAGCTGCACGGGAATGCGCGCATCGCCGCCGAAGTTCTTGGGCGTCACCTCGCCTTTCAGCACGGTGGAGACGGTGGCTGGCGTCCAGTTCCGCACCGTCGCCTCGATGACGAGGCGCGCGGAGGCCTCGCTCACGTCCAGCGGCGTCACCGTCAGCTCCTCGATCTCCACGCCGTCGCTCTCGCGCAGGGCGATGCCGCGCAGGATGCCGCCCGTGCCGCGCTCCTGGCCGCGCGGCGACGTCGCACCGGGACGCGTGTCGTGGTACGCGAAGATGCCCTTGACCTGGTTCTGCTGCTTGGGCCATGAGATGGGCCAGCGGTACGACATGTCGAACGGCATCTCCGGCGCGGAGACGCGGACGGCGATGCTGTTGATGCCGGGGCGGATGGCCCGGCTGACGTCTACCGACCACTTCTCGAAGTAGCCTTCGTGGCGACCCACAGGGACGCCGTTCACGAACGCCTCGGCGTAGTAGTCGACCATGTCGAGGTCCAGGATCACGGGCCGCCGCGCATCTCCCGTCCACTCCACCGTGCGGCGGAACCAGACGGTGCCGTTCCAGTCCAGGCCGCGCTCCGCATCCACCGGCCAGATGTCGCCGGGGCTGGCGGACTGCACGGCGCGGTCGGCGTGCGCGGGGTAGCGGTCGCTCCCCAGCAGGAACCAGCTCGACGGCAGCCGCATGGTGGGCCACTGCGAGTCGTCCACCACCGCTTCGCCGAAGCCGCCCTCGCCGTTGTACGGCAGATAACGCCAGTCCCCGGCGAGGTCTACGCGCCGCAGAGCTGCGGGATGCGCAGCCGGGCGGTGCTGCTGCGCTTCGAGTCCGCTTGAGGCCGGCAGGCAGGCCAGCGCGGAACCGGCGAGCAGTGCTGCGAGGGGAAGCAAACGGCGTGTGAGGGGCATCTTCCGCGGTCTTGCGTGTCGTCAGGTGTTTCGCGGCGCGCGGAAACTGCAAGAGAGCGACCGCCGGGGCGAGCGCGGGGAATCCGCGTCCGCGGTCCATCATCGAACCTGGGGCGGATCACATCCACGGACGAACGGAGGCGGGGATGAAGACGAGCGGAAGCGGGATCGCGCTGCTGCGCGGGTTCGAGGGCGTGCGGCACACGGCGTACAAGGACCAGGCGGGGCGATGGACCACGGGCGCGGGCCATCTCATCAAGCTGCCGGCGGAGCAGAACCTGCTCGCCGCGACGCTCACGGACGCGGAGATCGACGCGCTGCTCGCCCGGGACGCAGGCGTGGCGGAGGCGTCCGTGAGCCAGCAGGTGAAGGTGCCGCTCACGCAGAACCGGTTCGACGCGCTGGTCTCGCTCGTCTACAACATCGGCGACGGGGCGTTCGCGTCGTCCACCGTGCTCCAGAAGATCAACGGCGGCGCGCCGGAGGCGGAGGTGCGCGCCGCCTGGGCGATGTGGGACAAGGTCACGGACCCCGCGACCAAGCAGCACAAGGTCTCCGACGACCTGGTGAAGCGCCGGAAGGCGGAGGCGGACCTATACTTCGGAGGATGAGGCGGCGGCGTAGCTGTCGGTTGACCGCGGCAACAACCGCGCGAATTCCCCCCGCGGGACTACCCCGAATCGGCATCGACGTGGGCTGCCCGGTGGACGGGAGACGCGGGATCCCACGTCAGTAAAAACGACAAGGCTCCGCGCCGAGAGGGTGCGGAGCCTTTGTCGTTCGATCCGATTCGATCGGATCAGGCGGGGGCGACGCGGTCGCTGACGATGGCTTCCATACCGCATTCCTGCGCGGTGCGGGCCAGGAGGTCGAAGTCGCGCGAGTCCTCGACCCACGGGAAAATGATGACCGGCACCGGCATCAGCAGCTCGCGCAGGGCGGCGAGGTTGGAGTCGTCCGGCGTCGCGGGGGCGGCCGATGCCGTGGGGGTGAGCACCACGCCGCGGACGCGCAGGCCGGCGTCGTGGGCGGCGCGGACGGTGAGCAGCACGTGGTTGATGACGCCGGTGCGGTTCGCGGCGGCCACCACCACGTCCAGCTCCCAGCTCACGAACAGGCCATCGAACCCCACGTCGCGGGTGATGGGCACCAGCAGGCCGCCGGAACCCTCCACCACCACGGCGTCGCGGCCCTCGATGAGCCGTCCGAACGCGAAGTCCAGCACGGACAGGTCGATGGGCGTACCCGCGCGCTCCGCCGCCAGCCAGGGCGCCAGCCGCGCGGCCAGGGCGATGGGGCGAACCACCTCCAGCGGGTCGGCGTTCCCGGCCGCGTCGCGCAGGAGCACGGCGTCGCCCTGCCCGTCGCCGTCGGCCACACCGCTCTCGATGGGCTTCATGGCGGCCACGCTGCGCCCCTGCTTCCGCAGCAGCGCGATGAGCGCGGCGCTCACCACGGTCTTGCCCACGCTGGTGTCGGTGCCCGTCACCCCGATCCGGATCAATCTTCCTCCCAGGTTCGCCCGCTCACCCGCACGACATCCACCATCCCACCATTCGCCGCCGCACTTGGCCGGCATGGACGCACGGCCTGCGCCGCGCGCCCGGGCGGGGGTCACTCGCCGTCGCCGCGGGTGCAGCCTTCCACGGCGGGGTGGCCGGCGCGGGCGATGCTCGCGGTGCGGCCCTTCTCCCAGAACACGAGCGTGTCGTTCGCGTACCGCCCGCCGTCTGCCGAGAGGGTGCGGGGGAGGTGCACGCTACTGGCCCCTGAGGAGAGCACGACGCTGTCGCCGCCCGCGACGAAGCGCGCGCGGACCGAGGTGCCGTCCGGACAGCGGAACTCGTATCCCCGCGGCCTCGCACATCCGGCCGCCGTCACGGCCAGGAGCGCGGCCGCGATCCATTGTCGGTTCATCGTCACGCCACCCGGTTCGGAAGCGGGTCGGGGAGATGCGCGGCGTCCGTACGCCCATCCTCCTTGACCCGGAGGCCGTTCGCTCGCGCGCCCGAGGCGCGCAAGAGGCAGACCACGCGCCAGGCTATGGATGCGATGCGTCCGGCCGCGCCGCCGCAGGGGAAGATGCGCACGGAGCTTCGGCCGCATGCGGGGACCGAGCGGACGGCGCATCCACCTGCGCCCGCGCCGTGTCCGTCCGCGCGGGAGCGAGCAGGCGGCCGGGCAGTAGGACGGGCGACGTCCTCCCGATCGCCGCCGCGCCCGCCCCCAGCGCGATCCCCGAAGCCGCCGATGCGAGCGAGCACGTCCCGCCGTGCCCGCTTTCGGGAGATGCGGTCGCGTGCGCGCTCGCACCCGCAGCCGTGTCGCGAGCAGCCGGATGCACCTGGGCGCGGCGGGTGTGCGGCTGCGCGTGCGATGCCGCGGCGTGGGCGCGAGGCGCAGTCGTCGTCGCCTGCTGCGCGCCCGCCGCGGACGCAATCGCCGATGCGAGAACGACGAGGAGGGGCAGAAGCTTCATCGGATGGATTCGGAATGGGCGGGAGGATTCGTCTGCGGGAAGATGCCGCGCGGCGCGGCTGCGACGCAAGCGGTAGCAGATGTTTCGCCATCCACCGCACGCCATCTCCCGACGTCCATGAACACCGCGCATCGGCCGGAGCCCCGCCTCCTCCGGAGAGCGGGCCGTTCTTCGGATTTCTCGCATCTCCCGAGCACGTCGTATTCGTCGTTTGCCGCGCATCTACCGAGACGGAGAACGACATCGGTCGCGGAAGGTCGCCGGTCGACGGGCAGCCTCTTCGCGCCGCGGGAAGGTTGCCGTGGGGCGGGGCGGGAGCATAGAATCCGCCGCATCCACGCACGCCCGTCGTCCTCATCTTCCGCGCAGGCCTCTCACGTGATCGCTCCGTTTTCCGCGCTGCTCGCCGCGGCGCTCTCGTCCGCCGCTCCCGTGCCGGGCGGGCACTCTCCGCACATCGTCGCAGCGGCCGCCATGGACACGCTGCGCGGCACCGTGACCGACACCGCGGGCGCGCCGCTGGCCGGCGTGGAGGTGACCGTGGTGGAGCTGGAGCGGAAGACGCGCACCGGCTCGGGCGGCGAGTTCGCGTTCGCCGGGCTGCCCGCGGGCCGCTACACGCTGGCGGCGCGGCGGCAGGGCTACGCGGCGGCCATCCGCACGCTCTCCACGCGCGAGGGCGGGGACCTACGCGTGGCGCTCACCGAGTCGCCCATCGAGCTGGAGGGCGTGACGGTGACGGCGGGGCGCACGGCGGCGGCGGGCGGGTCGGTGCTGTCCACCGCCACGGTGGGGCCGGAGCGCATCCGCCAGGAGCACTCGGTGTCGCTGGCGCACACGCTGGAGAGCGTGCCCGGCGTGCGCACGCTCTCCACGGGCGAGCAGATCGGCAAGCCGGTGATCCGCGGCTTCTCGGGATCGCGCGTGCTGGTGCTGGCCGACGGGCTGCGGCTGGAGGACTACTCGTGGAGCGACGAGGATGCGCCGTCGGTAGATGCACGGCTGGCGCAGCGGGTGGAGGTGGTGCGCGGCCCCGCCAGCCTGCTCTACGGCTCGGACGCCGAGGGCGGCGTGGTGAACGTGATCCCCGAGGCGCTGCCGGACGCGCTGGGCCGCACGGGCTACACGCGCGGCGGCGTGGAGACGTACTTCTCCACGGGCAACACCGAGGGCGGGCTGGTGCTGCACGGCGAGGGCGCGCGCGGCGCCTTCGGGTGGCGGGTGGTGGGCATCGGCCGCCTGGCGGAGGACTACCGCACGCCCGGCGGCAAGGTGGAGAACACGGGCTTCGGCGCCTTCAACGGCGAGCTGGCGGGCGGCCTGCGCGGCGGGTGGGGCAGCGTGACGGCACGCTACGACCGCTACGGCGGCGAGTTCAAGCTGCTGGAGGCGGACAAGCCCGTGACCGCACCGGGCGCCGGGGAGAAAGAGGGCGGGCCGGAGCGCAAGCTGGCCGACGACCGGCTCCAGGTCGCTGCCGTGCTGCCGTGGCGCGGCCTGCGCGTGGAGCCGCGTGCCCAGCTCCAGCGCCACTCGCTGATCGAGGTGGCGGACGAGGTGAACGGCACGACGCAGCCGGGCGCGGAGTCGGTGCAGTTCGACCTGCTGCTCAACACCTTCACCTTCGACCTGCTGGCGCACCACGGCGACGCGGAGGGCACGGGCGGCACGTTCGGCGTGTCCGGCGTGGCGCAGAGCAACGACACGCGCGGCCCCGTGCCGCTGGTGCCGGACGCGGGCATCCGCACGGGCGCCGTGTTCGCGTTCCAGCAGGTGCAGATGGGCCGCGTACGGCTGCTCGCGGGCGCCCGTGGCGACGCGCGGAAGGTGGATGCGGACGCGAACGCCACGCTGGGGCTGGCGGACGACTCGCGTAGCTACCGGGCGCTGACCTTCAACGCGGGCGCGGTGGTGGACGTGGCGGGCGGGCTGTCGGTGCGCGGCAACGTGGGCCGCGCGTGGCGGGCGCCCACCCTGTTCGAGCTGTTCGCCAACGGGCCGCGGCTGGGCGAGGCCCGCTTCGACATCGGCGATCCCACGCTGGGCACCGAGCAGAATCTCTCGGCCGAGGTCGGGCTGCGCTGGGCGGGCGCCCGCGTGCAGGCCGAGGTGGAGGCGTTCGGCAACCGGGTGGACGACTACCTGGTCGCGCGCCCCACGGCGCAGACGCAGCAGGGCCTGCGCGTGTTTCGCTACGCCGCCACCGATGCGCGGCTGTGGGGCGGCGAGGGCTCGGTGCAGGTGCAGCCGGTTCGCTCACTCCTCCTCCGCGCCGCCGCGGATTACGTGCGCGGCGAGGACCGCACGCTCGACGAGCCCCTGCCGCTGATGCCCCCCGCCCGCGCCCTGCTGCGCGCGGAGCTGCGGCCGGAACTGTCCGGCACGCTGCGCGGCGCGAGCCTGTGGGCGCAGGTGCAGGCCGTCGCGCACCAGGGCCGCCCCGCGCCCGAGGAGCTGGCGCCGGACGGGTACACGCTGCTGGACCTGGGCGGCGGCTTCCGGCCGCGGCTGGGGCGGCGCGTGGTGGCCGTGGACCTCCAGGTCCACAACCTCCTGGACACCTCGTACCGCGACTTCCTGAGCCGCTACAAGGAGTTCGCAGACAACCCCGGCCGCAGCCTCACCCTCCGCCTCGCCACCGACTTCTGACGAGTTCGCGGATGTGATCGGCAGCGCGCCGATGTCCGGCAGTTAGTCCCCGCAGGGGGACTTTGCGCAGTCGTTGCCGCGGTTTCAGCCGCCCGTCGTCATCATCCTAAGCGCCGCGAGCCCGCCTGCTCGCGGCGCTTCGTGCGTCCGTCGCATCCGCGAACGGCGGGCGGATCGGGATGGGAGATGTACATCGGCGGGCGGCGTTCGGTGCACGCTTAGAGTTGCGGATGCGAAAAA
>DASRQW010000418.1 GCA_035696245.1 Longimicrobiaceae bacterium
CGCGGCCAGCAGCGCCGCCGCGGTGGAGATGTTGAAGGTGGTGACGGCACCGCCGCCCGTGCCGCACGTGTCCACCAGCCCGTCGCCGTCGACCGGGACCACCGGGATCATCGCCCGGCGGAGGGCGCGCACGCCGCCCGCGACCTCGGCCGGGACGGCGCCGCGGACGCGGATCGCGACCAGCAGCGCCGCCATCTGCACGGGAGATGCGCGGCCCTCCATCACCTCGCCGAACGCGCGCTCCGCCTCGGCCGCGGTGAGCGGGCGCGCGGCGGCGAGGCGGATCAGGTCGCCCAGGTCCGCGGCCGGCTGCGCATCTCCCGCGCTCACGCCGTCACCGAGCCGAAGAGACGGTCGGCGAGACGGGCGTGGTCCACCAGCAGCCCCACGCAGAGGGCGACCAGGCGAAGCTGCTCCAGCTCCGCGTCGTCGATGGTGCCCTCGCGGAAGTTGGTGAGGTTGAGCACGCCCGACACGCGCCCGCGGCAGGCCAGCGGCAGCGAGACGAAGGCGGTACCCGTGTACCACTCGTCGCGCACCAGCTCGTGCGCCCCGGCCTCCTGCGCGTCACGCACGACCACGCCGCTGCTGCTGCGCGCCACCTCGCCGGAGATGCCGCTGCCCACGGGGATGCGCACCAGCTCGTAGTCCACCGCGCTAGGAAAGCCGATCGCGGCGCCCACGCGCAGCTCGGGCGTGCCGCCGTGCGGGTCGAGGAGGAGGATGGAGCAGCGATGCCCCTCGAACGCCTCGCTCACGGTGCGGACGATCTCGCCCGCCAGCTCCTGCGGGGCGATGCCCTCGGCGTTGCGCTCCAGCAGGCGGCGCAGGAGGTAGAGGAGCCGCGTCTGCCGCCGGCCGCGGGTCGAGCGGCGGTCCAGCTCCACGTGCGCATCCATCAGCATCTCCGTCGCGGCGCCCGCGGCGTCCTCCATCGCGGCGAGCTTGCGGCTCATAGCGTCCAGCGCCTCGCGCGCTTCCCGCGCCTCCCGCTCGGTGGCGCGCAGCCGCTCGGACGCGGCGAGGGCGAGCCCGCCCGGCGCGGGCGCGGTGCCGCGGAGCGCGTACGCGCGGCCCAGGCAGAGCTCCAGCACGTCGCCGCCCGCCTGCACCGACTCGTCGCTGCGCTTCGCCTGCCACCAGCGGCGGGGCGAGGCAACGACGAGCACGCCCAGCCAGCGCCCGTCGTGGGCGATGGAGCGGGCGTGGACCCAGTGCTTGTCGGCGTCCACGCCCGGCAGCAGGTCCTTCATCACCCAACCCGGCATGCCGTCGGCCGGCCGCAGGGGACGGTCGCCGCCTGCGTCGTCGGCCAGCAGGGTGTGGATGCGCGAGGGCTCGAGCGAGAGCGGCGCGTCGTCCACCTCGCCCGACGCGTCGGGGCGGGTGCTCCAGCGGTGGACGAGCGCTTCGGTGGCGGCGTCGTACTCGGCATAGGCCACGCGGCGGCCTCCGCGCTCGCCCGCCAGCACGGGCAGGAAGCGGCGGAGGACGGTGTCGGTGTCCACCGCGTCGTGGAGCCGGGCGGAGAAGTGCATGAAGAGACGGGTGCCGCTGCGGGAAAACTGTTCTGGGGCAAGTCTTTGGATTCTAGACCACACCTTGTTGCGTGTCAATCGGCGCTCGCCCGCGGCGGGCCATGTTCCGCTCGCTTGACACCCCGCCCCGCCCCCCTAGCTTACCGCCCGTGACGAACGCCGACCTTCACCGCATCCGCTTCACCGTCCACTACGACGGCCGCGACTTCCACGGCTGGCAGGTGCAGCCCGACCGCCGCACCGTGCAGGGCGAGCTGGAGCGTGTGATCGCCAAGCTCACCGACGGCCCGCGCACCGTGCTGGGCAGCGGCCGCACCGACCGCGGCGTGCACGCCACCGGCCAGGTTGCCGCCGTGGACGTGCCCGTGCGCTGGAGCCCCGGCGCGCTTCACCGCGCGATGAACGCGCTGCTGCCGGACGACGTGTGGGTGAGCGAGGCCATGGCCGCCGCGCCGCGCTTCCACCCGCGCTACGACGCCATCTCGCGAAGCTACGTGTACCGCGTGGGCCTCTCGCCCGAGGCGGACTCGCCGTTCCGGGCGCGCTGGTGCTGGGCGCTGGCCCGCCCCGTGGAGCTGGGGGCGATGGAGCGCGCGACCGAGGCGATCATCGGCGACCACTCGTTCCGGGCGTTCGCCAAGGCGGGCCAGGAGGAGCGGGGCGACCGCTGCACGGTCACGGAGGCGCGGTGGGCGGACTGGGAGGGCCTGGGGCTGGAATTCCACGTCACCGCCAACCGCTTCCTGCACCACATGGTGCGCTACCTCGTGGGCACCCTGGTGGACATCGGCCTGGGCCACCGGCCGGAGGGCGAGATGCAGCTCCTCCTCGCCAACGACGAGGATCAGGAGACCTCGCCTCCCGCGCCGCCCGAAGGGCTGTTCCTGCGCGCGGTGACGTACCCGGCCATCATCCGCGACCGTGAGAGGCCGGGGCCGCGGCTGGTGGGGTGAGGGGCCCTCACCCGGCTCACCCGGCTCGCAAGGCTCGCCTGCCCTGAAAAGAAAGTGATCTTCGCGAATTCGCCGAAGTGGCGATGTAGCAACACTTTCATCCGCTAGGGTGAGCGAAGCTCGTGGACGACTCCCCCGCAAGCGGGGGAAGGAACGCCATTCGCGCATGCTCCGGCTGGGTATGGGTCGAGTACGCCTCCTCGTCGCCGATGCGGTGGCGACTCGCGTTGCGCGCTGCGGGAGGGGGCGTAGAGCGGAATCGGCGCGGACGCGAGGAACCTCGTCCGCAGGGCGACCGCAGTTCGTAGGCGCGGCAGAGCAGAAGCCAAATGTGCGCACTGAAGATACGGCAGCAGCCCGCGCAGGCGGGCTTCGCGCCATTGTAGCCCGCGGCTTCAGCCGCCAGGGCGATTCGCGGCTTCGACGCGCTCTCTGCACGCCGGGATTGCACCGCTGCTGTCCGATGATGGATGCCGATGGGGCCTGATCGGCGATTCGGCGGCGCGGCTTGGCATCCGCACCCCGGCGCGGCCTTCGGCATCTCACGCACGATGCCTCGCATCTCCCGAGAATCCGGACCGATGTCCAACGACCGATATTCCAATCCGCTCACGGAACGCTACGCATCTCCCGAGATGTCGTACGTGTTCTCGGCCAACTTCAAGTTCGGCACCTGGCGCAAGCTGTGGCTGGCGCTCGCCGAAGCGGAGCGCGAGCTGGGCTTGCCGGTGTCGGAAGAGGCGGTGGCGGCGCTCCGCGAGCAGGTGGACACGTTCGACCTGAAGCGCGCCGCGGAGCTGGAGCGGCAGCTGCGGCACGACGTGATGGCGCACGTGCACCACCTGGGGGAGCAGGCGCCGGCGGCGCGCGCGATCATCCACCTGGGCGCCACCAGCGCCGACATCGGCGACAACACGGACCTGATCCAGCACCGCGCGGCGCTGCGCATCGTCCGCTCGCGGCTCGTCGCCACGGTCGCGGAGCTGGCGAAGTTCGCGCGCGAGCACCGCGACCTGCCCACGCTGGGCTTCACGCACTTCCAGCCCGCGCAGCCCACGACGGTGGGCAAGCGCGCGACGCTGTGGATCCAGGACCTTCTGCTCGACCTGGAAGAGGTGGAGTTCCGGCTGGACACGCTGCGCTTCCGGGGCATCCGCGGTACCACGGGCACGCAGGCATCCTTCCTCGATTTGTTCGAGGGCGACGGGGCGAAGGTGGAGCAGCTCAACCGGCTGGTGGCGCACAAGATGGGCTTCGAGAAGGTCTACGGCGTCACCGGGCAGACCTACACGCGGAAGACCGACGCGGCGTGCCTCGCCACGCTCTCGGGCGTCGGCCAGTCCGCCTCGAAGTTCGCGAACGACGTGCGGCTGCTCTCCCATCTGAAGGAGGTCGAGGAGCCGTTCGAGGAGCACCAGATCGGCTCGTCGGCCATGGCGTACAAGCGAAATCCGATGCGGTCCGAGCGCATCAACGCCCTCTCGCGGCACGTCATCACCCTCGTGATGGACCCCGCGTTCACGGCCGCCTCGCAGTGGTTCGAGCGCACGCTGGACGACTCGGCCAACAAGCGCATCGCCGTGCCCGAGGCGTACCTGGCGGCGGATTCCATCCTGCTGCTGATGCACAACGTGGCATCGGGCATGGTGGTCTATCCGGAGATGATCCGGCGGCACCTGATGGACGAGCTTCCCTTCATGGCGACCGAGAACCTGATGATGCGCGCGGCCAAGCGCGGCGGCGACCGGCAGGACCTGCACGAGAAGGTGCGCGTGCACTCCATCGCCGCGGGGCACGAGGTGAAGATGCACGGCCGGCCGAACGACCTCCTGGACCGCATCGCCGGGGACGCCGCGTTCGGCGTGAGCCGGGCAGAGCTGGAGGAAGACCTTCGGCCCGAGCTGTACGTGGGCCGCGCCCCGGAGCAGGTGGACGAGTTCCTGGCCGAATGGGTGCAGCCCGTCCTCGACCGCTACCCCGACGAAGCCGCGGGGGCCGCGCCCGAGCTTCGGGTGTGAGGGCGAACCGGTTCCGTCCGCCTTGCGAGAGACGACGCCGAGCAGCATCCGGGCGACCGGCCATGCAAGCTGCACGACGCTGATGGAAGAAGTGCCGAGCGCCGCGTGGACTGTAGTCCGCGCGGCGCTTGCCGCATCTGCCATGAACCGCAGGTCGCGGACTCGGGATGAGAAAACGAGGACGTCGCATCTCACTCGTAAGCCTCTATCTCGGCACTCGCGAGAGGCGTATAATCTTCGCGCTCGCAAGCCGTACATCCACCGGCGGATGAGGTCGGTGGATGAATATCGACGCAGTGAACCCATCCCCCGAATCCGCCGAACCCGTCACGGCCGTGCCGTGCGCCTGGAGAACCTCCCATGTCCGAGAACACGGCTGCCACCGAAGCGCAGACCCCGTACGCCGAGCTGAAGACCCTGCTGCGGGAATCGGCCACGCTCCATTCCGTGGGCGCGCTGATCGGGTGGGACCAGGAGGTGATGATGCCGGAGAAGGCGGCGGCCTTTCGCGGCGAGCAGATGTCGCTGCTCTCGTCGCTCATCCACGAGCGCCGCACCTCGCCGCGCATGGGCGACCTGATCGCCGCCTGCGAGGCAGACGCCGGGCTGATGGCCGACGAGGGCGCCGCCGCCAACCTGCGCAACCTGCGCCGCGACTACGACCGCTCCACCAAGGTGCCCATGGCGCTCGTCCGCGAGTTCGCCGAGGTGACTACGCTGGGCATGCACGCCTGGCGCGACGCCCGCGAGCGAAGCGACTTCGCCGCCTTCGCGCCCTATCTGGAGAAGGTGGTGCGCCTGAACCGCGAGCGCGCCGAGTGCTACGGCATCCCCGAAGGCGGCGAGGCGTACGACGCGCTGCTCCAGGACTACGAGCCGGGGATGAGCACCGCCGGGCTGCGAAGCACCTTCGGGGCGTTGCGAGCGGAGCTGACGCCGCTCATCCGCGAGATCGCCGCGTCCGGCCGCCAGCCCGACACGTCCTGGCAGCACACGCCGCTGGCCGTGGAGAAGCAGGTCGCCTTCAACCGCGGCGTGCTGGAGCGCATGGGCTTCGACTTCGGCGCCGGCCGGCTGGACGTGTCCACGCACCCGTTCTGCGAGGGCGTGGGCCCGGGCGACGTGCGCCTCACCACCCGCTACCGCGAGGACGAGTTCGCCGGCGCCCTCAACGCCAGCATGCACGAGACGGGGCACGGGCTGTACGAGCAGGGCCTGCCCAAGGCGGAG
Source organism: Longimicrobiaceae bacterium (assembly GCA_035696245.1). Taxonomy (NCBI): domain Bacteria; kingdom Pseudomonadati; phylum Gemmatimonadota; class Longimicrobiia; order Longimicrobiales; family Longimicrobiaceae; species Longimicrobiaceae bacterium. Next base: position 5,740 of record DASRQW010000418.1, read on the forward strand.
ATGCTGGGCCAGCCGCTCGCCGAGGCCGCCAGCATGGGCATCCACGAGAGCCAGTCGCGCTTCTGGGAGAACCTGATCGGGCGCAGCCGCCCCTTTTGGGAATGGGCGCTGCCCAAGATGAAGGCCGGTTTCTCCGAGCCCGCGCTGGAGCGGCTGGACGTGGACACCGTCTACCGCGGCATGAACGTCGTGCAGCCCAACCTCATCCGCATCGAGAGCGACGAGGCCACGTACAACCTGCACATCATGCTGCGCTTCGACCTGGAGCGGGCGCTGCTCACCGGCGACCTGGCCGTGGCCGACCTGCCCGCCACCTGGAACGACCGCGTGAAGAGCGACCTGGGGCTGGACGTCCCCGACGACCGCCGCGGCTGCCTGCAGGACATCCACTGGTCTATGGGCGCCATCGGCTACTTCCCCACGTACACGCTGGGCAACCTGTACGCGGCGCAGTTCTGGAGCACCATCCGCACGGCGCTCCCCGAGCTGGACGATCAGGTGCGCCGCGGCGAGTTCGGTGAGCTGCTGGCGTGGCTCCGCACGAACATCCACCGGCACGGCCGCCGCTACACCGCTCCCGAGCTGTGCCAGCGTGTCTCGGGAGCCCCGCTCAGCCACGAGCCCCTGGTCCGCTACCTCGAAGCCAAGCTGCGCCCCATCTACGGTATCTGATCGCGGCGAAAATCCGGGCGTTCGGTCGATGGACGGATGACGGTGGGCCAGGAGTTCGCGAGTGGAGATGCGACCGGATCCCATCCAGCGACCTTCCTCCAGCTGTTCGAATGCTCCGCCGTCTGAATCTTCCTCCCGCTGGATCCGGTAGATGCGGGGCGCGGATCTGGCATCTCGCCGCGCGTCGATCAACACACGGACGGAGCTTGGGATGGCGGATTGGAAGAAGCGGCTGACGGAGTTCGCGAGCCGCGTGGAGACCAACATCGACCGGCAGAAGGAGCGGCTGGGCACGGCCGTCGGCGGAGTCCGCCCGGCGCGCATCGAAGCGTACCGCGGCTTCGGCACGGCGGAGCGGGCATACGTGAAGGGGCGCGTGCTCCGCGTCCTTCCCCTCCCCGCCGCGGCCGAGGGCGACGGCGTGCTGATCAACCTGGCCGGCATGATCCAGCGCTTCGAGAGCGACGAGGTGCCGGGCGCGCGCGTGCTCGTCCGCTACCCCGGCAGCTCGCAGGAGGTGACGGCCGACGAGGAGGGCTACTTCGAGGCGTGGATCGAGCCGCGGCCCGCCTTCCCCGCCGGCCGCCTCTGGCACGACGTGGAGATGGCGCTGCTGCACCCCGTCGACGCCGCCGACCCGCCCGCGCCCATCCCGGCGCACGTCCTCGTCCCTCCGGCAGATGCGCGCTTCGGCGTGATCAGCGATCTGGACGACACGGTGGTGCGGACCGACGCCACGAACGCGCTGCGGATGGTGCGCAACGTCTTCCTGGCGAACGCGCGAACGCGAGTGCCCTTCCCCGGCGTGGCCGCGTTCTACCGCGCGCTCCAGCGGGGGATGGGCGGCGCCGCGGCGAACCCGGTCTTCTACGTGAGCAGCAGCCCGTGGAACCTTCACGACCTGCTCACCGAGTTCCTGACCCTGCAGGACATCCCCGTGGGCCCGCTCATGCTGCGCGACTGGGGGCTGAACGCGGACGAGGTGCTGCCCACCGGCCACGGGCGGCACAAGCTGGAGCAGATCCGCCGGGTGATGGACACGTTCCGCGCGCTGCCGTTCATCCTGATCGGCGACAGCGGCCAGGAGGACCCGGAGATCTACGCCAAGGTCGTGCACGACAACCCGTCGCGCATCCTGGGCGTCTACATCCGCAACGTCACGCCCGCGCCCGCCCGCGCGGACTTCATCCGCAAGCTGGGCGACGAGCTGCGCCAGGTGGGCGGCACCCTCGTCCTTGCCGACGACACCCTCGCCGCGGCGGAGGACGCCGCACGCCGCGGCTGGATCGACCCCGCCGCGCTCCCGGAGATCGGCCACCGCGCCGCAGCGGACGTGCCGACGGAGCCCACGCAGCCCGGCACCGCCCGCACCAACGACGCGCTGAGCACCGACCCACCGGGCTGACGGCGGCGCCGGGCGACTCTGAGCACGGGTTGACGCCGCCCGTTCGACGGCGTGCGAGGAGACGCCGATGCGGATGCCCGCGCTGCATTGTGCGACAGCGGACGGTGGCTAGATTGTGCCCTTCCCGAAGGCCCGCAGGCCTCACCCCATCCACGGCAGAGCATGTCCTCGTTCCTCTTCCACGCGCATTCCGGCCTCCGCTACCTCGTGCTGCTCGCGGCCCTCGTCGCGATCGTCTACCTGGGCTTCGGGCTGCTGACGCGGCGCGAGCACGACCGCGGCGCGCGCATCGTCATGTCCGCGTTCGTGGGGCTGCTGGACCTGCAGATCCTGCTGGGCATCGGGCTCGTCGCGACCGGGGTGTTCTACCCTGCGCTCATGGGCCACCTGATGATGATGGTGCTCGCGGCCGCTGCGGCGCACGGGCTCTCCGTCCTGTCGCGCAAGGCCGCCGAGCCGCGACGGCGGTACGGGATGGCGCTCGCGGGTGTGGTGCTCGCGCTGCTGCTCATCGTGGGCGGCATCACGGCCATCGGGCGCGGCGTCTTCTCCAGCCGCACGATGAGCGGCACGGGCCAGGCGCGATAGGGCGCGTGTCCACCGTCCTCGACACGGCTTCGCTCGGGCCGCGAGAGCGCTACCAGCTGCTCACTTCGCTGGTGGTGCCGCGGCCCATCGCATGGGTGTCCACGCGCTCGGCGGCGGGGGCGGCGAACCTGGCGCCATTCAGCTACTACGCGGCCATCTCGGCCACGCCGTTCCTGGTGGGCGTCTCCATCGGGCACCGGCCGCACGGGCCCAAGGACTCGCTGCGCAACATCCTGGAGACGCGCGCCTTCTGCATCAACGTGGCGACCGAGGCGCAGATGGCGGAGATGAACGCCACCTCCGGCGAGTACGGTCCCGAGGTCGACGAGTTCGCCCTCGCCGGCGTCCCGCTCGCCGAGGCGGAGGCCGTGGCCGCGCCGTACGTCGCCACCTGCCCGGCGGTGCTGGAGTGCCGGCTGTTCAAGGACGTGGAGCTGGAGGGCTCGCCCAACACGCTGGTCATCGGCGAGGTGGTCCGCGTCCGCCTCTCCGGCACGCTGCTGATGGTGGACGAGTCGCGCTTCGTGAGCACCGAATCGCTCCGCCCCCTCGCGCGCCTGTGGGGCGACCTCTACTCCACCATCGGCGACACGCCCGCCCTCGCGCGGCCCAAAGTGTAGCCCCGCCTCGGCCGGCGCACGTCCTCTGCTCTCATCGGATGCGGACGGGTGACGGGACGATGTAGATCGACGATCGGATGGTAGATGGAAACGAGATCGGCCGGGGATTCCTCCCCGGCCGATCTCGTTTTCACGTCTTCATCTCCGCCGCGGCCTCTCCCCCGGATGCGCAGGGAGCACCGCCGTGCATCGGTCGAGGCGCGGCGTTACGGCAGCGCCACGAACTGGCCCAGGAAGCCGCGGGCCGAATCCGTGTCCAGGCGGTAGTCCACCGTGGTCGAGCGGCAGTTGGTGTCGCCGGACGTGACGGTGGCGAAGATCATGGACGTGTTGCCGTCCATGAACTTGGGGCCGCCGGAGTCGCCGTAGCAGTCGCCGCCCTCGCCGGTGGCGGCGGTGTTCATCTTCAGGACCAGCCAGTACGGCCGCAGCGACATGAACGGCGACTTCGACACGTTGCGGCGGCCGTCGTACCCGAAGCTGGGCACGCCCGTGCGGCTGGCGCTGACCCCGTAGCCGACGTTGACGAACACGACGTCCTTGAGCCCGTTCTGCGCGCCCAGCGCGTCCAGGTAGCCGGCCGGCGGCAGCTTGAGCGGCGTGATGCCCTTGGTGGCCGAGGCGGGCAGGAACACCACCGCCAGGTCGTGCTCGTTCGCCGTGTCGTGGCCGTACAGCGGGTCGAAGCGGAATCCGGTGGCGGCGATCACGCCGATCTTGCTCGCGTACAGGTCCGGCGAGAACGACACGTACAGCTGCGCGTTCGCGGGCAGGAACTCCACGCAGTGCGCGGCGGTGAGGAACACCGTGGGCGAGATGAGGCTGCCGGTGCAGTCCTCGTCGTTCCCGTTCAGCACGTGGTTGCCGTCGAAGTCCACCAGCAGCGCGCCCACGTTCGGGTACGAATTCCCCGCGTACGTGCCGTTCACGATGCGGCTCGCGCCACCGTCGCGCGGCGAGGCGGTGGGCGACTGGTCCGCGCACGCGGCGGCGAGGAGGAATACGGCGAGTGCGGCGGCGGATCGTGCAAGTCGCATGGCTGGCTCCGGGAGGGGTGAGGGTGCAACGGGAAGGCGTGGCCTGCGCCGCCGCTCCATTGCACGCACGGGGCCGAAGATGCGCACCCGCTCGAGCCGCCCGCTCCGAGCGGCACTCCGCCGCGTGGTCCTGGCCACGCATCCTACGTCTATCCCCTTACGCGTACGGCGGATGCGCAGATCGCACACGCTTCGTCGTATCGGCTTCCAACCAATGATCACTTTCCTCCGAGCCGCGATCCTGAACATCGAAGCTTCCGGCAGTGTGCACCGGGACGAAGCGCATACGCACCAAACCAGGGCGGCGCCCCATCATCCATCCTCACGATGATCGCGCGTCGTAGGGTCTGCGCGAAGGGCGGACGCTTGACCTCGCGGCAATCGGCGGCAATCATGTGCCATCCCGCGCGGGCGGTGGAGGAGCGCCGGCGCAACGACCCGTCACGCGAGGAGGGCTGCATGCGGAAGCTGAGGCTGGACATGGATGCGCTAGTGGTGGAGACGTTCGAGACCGCGGCCGTGCGCTACGGCACGGGCACCGTGCACGGCGCGAGAGTGGCGGTGCTCGGCTACGGCAGCGGCGACAGCGACTGCGGCAACTGCCACTCCGACGACCCGTGCACCGGCATCCCCATCGACACCTGCACCTGCGGCTGCGGCGACGTGCTCATGCCCGCCCAGCCCGCGGGCGTCGCCGAGGCATCCGGCTGCGCCGCGACCTCGCCATGCACCTGCATCCCCATCGAGACCTGCTCCTGCTCGCCAGGCTACTACTGAGCCCGGCAGACGCCAGCACGCCCGGGCAGGAATGGGCAGCGTGGTGGAGCACAAAAGAGAAGACCCGCACGGCCAGTGGCCGCGCGGGTCGTTTCCATCGTGTACTGTAGTGCGCTCCGCAGCGGCCAGGCCGACGTTACCGCGAGCCGCTACGCTGCCGGAGCACCGGCTTGGACCGCGTTCATCACCGAATTCGGCGGGATTGCCTCGAGTTGCTCCAGCAATTCGTGGAAGTTCCAGATGTTGTGTCCCGCCGTGAGCTGCCCGTCCCGAATACGTACGAAGCCGGCACCGTCCACCTCGCCAGTGTGACCGTTCCGGTGTGTGGCCTTCAGCCGGCAACGGTACGCGGCCCGATCACCCTCCGAGATCACCTCTTCGACGGTTACGTAGAGGGCGGGAAAGCCTGCGAGGAAAGCTTGGTGGAACTGCTTGAACGCCTCGCGGCCATGCGTTGGCGCAGGCAATCCGAACGCCTCGACCTCATCGGCCATCATCTCGTCGATCGCCTCTCCGCGCCGCTGGTTCCACACCTCGTCGAACCACCGGCGGATCAACGCCTCGTGCTGTTCCGACATGGTGAACCTCCGCTCCGGTGCGTGGAAGTGTCGCTGCCGATCCGTACCCGCCTACGAGCCCACCAGCGCATCCACCCGCTTCGCGCTGAATCCCGCCGTCGCGTGCTCGCCCTTCACGATCACGGGGCGGGTGACGAAGGTGTACTCCTCCCTCATCAGCTTCACCATCTCGTCTTCGGAGAGCTCGCGCTCGTGGAGGCCCAGGGCGCGGTACTTCATGGCGCGCTTGGAGAAGAGCTTGTCCACGCCACCCACCTTGCGGGCCAGCTCGCGCACCTCGGGCTCGGTGAGCGGCTGCTCCTTGAGGTCGCGGAACGAGCCGATGCGCACCTCTTTCTGGTGCAGGTAGTCGACGGCCTTCTGGCAGGTGGTGCAGTACGGCAGCCAGAACACGTCCACGCCGCCCACGTTGTCCTCGGCCGGGGCGGTCACGAGGCGGCCCCGGCGGCGGCGCGCGTGGAGGCGTGCTGGGCGCACAGGCCGTGCACCTCGTCGTCGGTGAAGGTGCGGGCGGCGCGCTTGGCGGCGTCGAACACGTGGTGGCTCAGGTCGTCGTCGGCGCCGTCGTAGCCGTGGGCGTTCAGCCAGTAGCGCACGTTGCTGAGGCCGCTCATGTGCGAGATCTCGATGCGCTGCTTGAGGCCGAACATCCCCGCGGGCACGCCGGAGTAGATGCGGTCCGCCAGCCACGCGTCGCCCTTCGCCTCGGCCTTGATGATGGCGGCGGCGTGCACCCCCGTGCCGGTGCGGAAGGCGTCCTCGCCGAAGACGGGCCAGTTGTACGCCAGCGGCACCTCGCAGGCGCGGGCGGCGACCTCCACGTACTCGGCGAGCTTGGACAGGTCGCCCTGGTGCATGCCCAGCAGCGCGAAGTTGACCAGCAGCAGGTCCATCTCCGCGTTGCCGCAGCGCTCGCCCACGCCCAGCGCGGTGCCGTGCACGCGGACGGCGCCCTCCTCCACCGCGGCCAGGCAGTTCGCCAGCCCCAGCCCGCGGTCGCGGTGGCCGTGCCAGTCGATCTTCACGTCCTCGCCGCTGGGCTTCACGATCTCGTCGCGCACGAAGGCGACCAGGCGGCGCACGCCGTGCGGGGTCGCGTGGCCCACCGTGTCGGCCAGGCAGATGCGGCGGGCGCCGCACGCGATGGCGGTGCCGTACAGCCGCTTCAGCACCTCGGGCTTGGCGCGCGTGGTGTCTTCCGTCACGTACATCACCGGCAGCCCCTCGCTCACCGCGAAGCCCACGGCGTCCTCGGTGGCGCGCAGCATCCGGTCCACCGTCCAGTCCTCGGCGTACTGGCGGATGGGGGAGCTGCCGATGAACGTGGCCGCCTCGATGGCGATGCCCACGCGCTGCGACACGTCCACGATGGGCTGCACGTCCGCGCGCACGGTGCGGGCGGCGCAGTTGGGCGAGACCGGCAGGCGCTCGTCGGCGATCACGCGGGCGAGCGCCTCCACGTCCTGCACCGCGCGCGGCCCGGCGCCCGGCAGCCCGATGTCGGCCGAGGCGATGCCCAGGTCCGCCATGAGGTGCAGCAGCCGCACCTTGTCGCCGATGTCCGGGTCGGTCACGGAGGGCGACTGCAGCCCGTCGCGCAGCGTCTCGTCGTTCAGCTCCACGCGCAGGGTGTGGTAGTCGAAGCAGCCCGGCAGGGTGTTCCAATCGTGGATCAGGTCGCGCTCCTGCATGCGATCCTCACGGATGAGATGGAATGCGGCGGTACGTCTGCGGCGCCCTCGAACGGTCGTTCGTCCGTGCGAGCCCGCTCGCGGCGGAAGTTAACGCTCGCCACGGCCCCCCGAAACCCGCGCCCGCTCCCCGCGCGACTTTCCCGCCAAGCCGCGCCCGGCGTGTGGCAAACGCCCATTCGGGAGATGCGACCCGTTCTACCTTGCGATCTCGGGACGCCACCCATCTCCACTTCGGCAGATGCCGCGCCCGCCGCCGCGGCGCATCGCCCGATGCGTGGCGGTCGCGCCGACACATCCGGAAACGCCCGATGACGAGCCGCCTCACATCTACCGAGTCGCTGATGTGGTGTTTCAACCAGGCACCGTCGAATCGACCTCCGCGCATCTGCCAAACCGCTGCGCATCCGCCGAGTAGCCGACGCAAGCGGATGATCGGCGCCCAGCGGCAGATTGGTGTCTCCCGATCCCCAGCTTCCAATCATCATCTCTCGAACACCATCTTCCGACTTCCGTCTTACGATCCGCATCTCCTGTCCTGGAATCGACATGCAGATCATTGGGAACCCATCGGCTGGCTATCCAACGACGGTGAACGGGGTAGATGGAGCGCACCCTTGCTCGGAGTCGGCGCATCGATCCGTCGATCCGGTGCGGGACGTGGACGTGGAGCGGTTGATCGTGACGCGGGGACGCTTCGTTCGGATGCGGCGAAAGTGGGGAGACGAGGATGCGGAAGGAGCCGAAGAGCGGGGCCGTGTCTGG
>DASRQW010000419.1 GCA_035696245.1 Longimicrobiaceae bacterium
CACGGGCCGAAGACCTCGCGGTTGCGCGCGTCGCTCCACTCGGGCCGGTGGTAGCGGTGCGCGGCCGAGAAACGGACCCGGCGGGTGAGCTGCATGCGGGGCATCGTGCCGGGTGATGTGTGAGGTCGCACGCCGGAGAGAGGGCGCCCCGGCGCGCGGGGAAGAATAGGCGAGGCGCGCCGCCCTCCACAAGCTCGCCGGGAACAGATCGGTGATCGGCCCGCATCTGAAACGGCTTGAAGGGCACGCTCCTTGCTAAATAATGCGGAGCCCACATGGTGCGTTTCTCGCCCCGTACTTCCACGATGTCCGCCACCGCAGCCGCCTCGACCATCATCCCGATGGTCGCCCTGTCGTTCGTAGCACCCCGGTGCACGCAGCCCGAGCCGCCCCAGGCGCCGCGGGATCCCGTGCTTCCCGGCGGCGCGGGCGAGGCCGCCCCGCAGCCGGCCTCGGTGCTGATCGCCGAGGACCACGAGGACAGCCGCGAGGCGCTGGGCACGCTGCTGGACGCCTTCGGCTTCCGCGTGCTGGTGGCCACGAACGGGCGCGAGGCGGTGGAGACGGCGCTGGCCGAGCAGCCGGACCTGGTGCTGATGGACATGATGATGCCCGAGGTGGACGGCTTCGAGGCCACGCGCACGCTGCGCGCCGCGCCGGAGTTCCGCCAGGTGCCCATCATCGCGCTGACGGCCATGGAGGGCGCCCGCGAGCGGGTGATGGAGGCCGGCTGCGACGACTTCGTGAGCAAGCCCATCGACGTGCGCTCGTTCCTGGAGAAGGTGCGCGGCTGGCTCGCCGCCGGCCACCCGGCCTGAGATCGCCGCGCCGTATCTCCGGTCCCGCCGACCGAGCACGCCCGATCCGGCGAAGATGATCCCCCGACGCCACGGCTCGCCGCCGTGGCGTTCTTGCGTTCCGCGCGCACGGTGGCGCGCGGTGCGGCGGGGCCGGGCGAGGAACTTGCGAAACGCGCCCTCCGTGGCGGAACGCCGTTTGTTCCCGCCGTCACCGCTCCGCCCGTACCACGTTTCGACCGGACAGCGCGCGTGCATTGTGAGTGCAGAACCGATTCGCGGACCCTGGTGGTGGTCACGCCGGACCTGGAAGCCTATCCCGAGCTGGCGACCTTCGGCAGCGGGCGCGACTGGACGGTCCACGACAGCCTTGGCGCGCTGGAGATCCGCGTGGGCGCGGACTTCGAGTGGAGCGGCATCGCCGAGGCGGCGAACTTCCTGCGCGCGGTGCTGGACCCGCGGCGCTTCGGCGAGCTGCGGGGCGCGTGGGTGCAGAACGGCGTGGCGGTGGAGAAGCAGCTGCCGAAGCTGATCCAGGCGCGGCCGCTGGCCGAGATGGTGCCGGTGGACAGCTCGGCGCTGATGGGCATCTTGGACGGCGGGCGGCTGGAGACGTGGTTCCAGCCGGTCTTCCGATCGGAGGGGCTGGAGCTGTGGGGCTTCGAATGCCTCATGCGCGGCCGCGACGCCGGCGGCGGGCTGGTGGGCGCGCCGGCGCTGCTGGAGTGGGCGCGGCAGGAGCACCTGACGTTCATGCTGGACCGCGTGAGCCGCGAGACGCACCTGCGCAACGCGGGCGCCGCGGGAATGCCGGCCCATTGCAGCTTCCTGGTGAACTTCCTCCCCACCGCCATCTACAAGCCGGAGTTCTGCCTGGCGACCACGGTGCGCGCCGCGGCCGAGAGTGGGCTGGACCCGTCGCGCGTGATCTTCGAGGTAGTGGAGACCGAGCGCGTGCCGGACCGCGGCCACCTGCGCTCGATCCTGGCGTTCTACCGGGAGCGGGGCTTCCGCATCGCGCTGGACGACGTGGGGTCGGGGTTCGCCGGGCTGTCGCTGCTGGGCGACCTGCGGCCGGACCTGATCAAGATCGACCGTGAGCTGGTGGAGAAGGCGCCCGGGTCGCCCATCCATCGCGAGATCTGCGCGTCGCTGGTGCGCATCGGGCACGACAGCGGCCTGCTGGTGCTGGCCGAGGGCGTAGAGACGGAGACGGAGTGGAAGCTGATGGAGGAGCTGGGCGCCAACCTCTTCCAGGGCTACCTCTTCGGCCGCCCCTCTCCCAACCCCGTCCCCCGCGCCGCCATCGCCGCGTGACGCGACGCCGCGCATCGGCAAAGATCCATCGGCAGAGGCGCAGCGTGTCCCCGAATCGCCGCGACTTCATCTCCCGACGTCTTCCAGTGTCCGGCGCAGAGAACGCGCTCCGCATCTACCGACAGCAATCAGCTTCCAGGTCCACGCTACCGCGTCGGATCGTGTAGGGTCCGACCTGCGTGTCGGACCGTGCCGCGGAGGCGACGGTGCATGGACCCCGCATCCTCGCGGCGTCGCGGAGGCACACGCAGGTGCCCCCCTACCGGTCTGACGGCGCGGATGCGAAAAGGGAGAGCCCCGGCACCGAGGGATCGGCGCCGGGGCTCCTTGCATCTACCGTCCCGACCCGAAGGTCAGGTGCGGGGGAAGTTGGGGTTGTTCAGCCTTTCGATGTCGGGCACGGGAAGGCAGACGGTGGTGCCGTAGGTGCCGCCCTTGGGGTACGCGGTGCCCGCAACGGGGGTGAGGTTGACATGCAGCCGGTTCACGTCGTACAGGCGGTTGCCCTGGAGGAAGAGCTCGCGCCGCCGCTCCTCGGCCACCTGCGCCTGGATGGCGGCGGGGTCGGCGGAGCTGAAGGCGGGGAGCCCGGCCGCCGTGTGCAGCGCGTTGATGATGTCCACCGCGGCCTGCCCGCCCTGCACCTCGGCGGCGATGAGCTGCGCCTCCCTGCCGGTGGCGATGGGGATGCCGCTGGTGAGGCCGGCGTACTTGTTCTGGATCCAGATCTGCTGGCCGTCGGTGGCCTTCTTGCCCGTGTCGGCCACGCGCACGCGCGGGTCCGCCACGCCGCCGAAGGCGAGGCCGCGGAACGCCGGGTCCACCGTCACGTTCTGCGAGGTGTTGTTCTGCGAGAACACGCGGTTCTCGCGCCGCGACGAGGCGCTGGACGCGGTGGTGGAGCGTACGAACCCCGCGGGCACGCGCTGCGCGTCGGCCAGCGCAAGGGCCTTCTTCGACGCGTCGTACTGCGACAGGTCCAGCCGCACGCGCGCCCGGCCCACGAGCGACATGTTCAGCAGCGACTGGTCGCCCGCCACCGTGGCGGCGTCGATCGCCTGGCCGAAGCGCTCCTCGGCCTGCTCCAGGATCTGCCGCGACGTCAGCTCGGGCCCCGTGTCGATGGCCGCGGTGCAGAACATCTCCCCCAGCAGAACGCGGCTGTAGGCCGAGTACGCGGCGGCCACGGCGATCAGCTCGGCGCGGCTGGTGCCGGCGGGCATCTGCGCGTCGGTCCAGCCCTGGAGCTTGGCGAGCGCATTGTCGGCGCTCCACCGCGCGGTGGCGATGGGGGTGTAGACACCCAGGTTCTCGCAGGTGGAGGTGCCGTAGCGTCCGTCGCTGGACTGCACGTTGCGGCGGTCGTACGGCCAGCGGTCGGCCGTCTGGGTGGCGTCGATCAGCTCGTCGGTCACCAGGCCGCCCATCACCACGAACGAGCCCAGGGCGCAGTCGAAGTCGGCCACGGCGCCGCTCACCAGCAGCGGCGCGTACGTCGGGTCGTCCAGAGAGTCGCCGGGCAGCCGGCCCGGGGCGTCCACGTTCAGCGCGTCGTCCAGCGTGTTGCATGCGGCGGCCGCGAGCGAGACGGCGGCGAAGGCGGCCAGGGCGGTGCGCACCGCCCTGCCCCGCGCCCGCGCCTCGGCCTGCGTGCTGGTTGGCTTCATGGGTTCACCTCGTATGTGGTTCGGCGGGCGGCGCGCGGCCGCCCGCGGCGCGTTCAGAAGCTGAAGTTGAGCGAGGCCACGAACTGCGCGAGCTGGGGCACCACGTTCTGCTCCCACTGCGCGCTGGCGCCGCCGCGGCTGCCGCCCAGGAACGACGACTCGGGCTCCATCCCCTTGTAATCGGTCCACGTGTGCAGGTTGCGGCCGGCCAGCGTCAGCGAGGCTCTGTCGGCCCCCAGCCGCCCCGCCCAGCGTGTGGGGAAGCTGTAGGTGGCCGAGACCTCGCGCAGCTTGGTGAACGAGGCGTCGGAGATCAGACCGCTCACGTACGCGGTGTTCTGCGTCTGCGCCAGCCAGGCGCGGCTCTGCGCGGTGCCCACGTAGTCCAGCGGGTAGAAGTTCTCGCGGCAGCGGCCGAACAGCGTGCAGCGCACGCGCAGGTTGCCGTCCAGCTTGCTGAAGCCGTGCTTGAAGTCCACCAGCGACGACAGCCGCAGGCTGCGGAAGAGGCGCACGTTGGCGGTGAACGAGCCCTCGGTAGATGGCGTGGGGCGGCCCAGGAAGACGAGCGGCGCGCTGGCGCAGGCCACGGTGCCGCCCTTGCCGTCGTCGCACATCTCGCTGCCGCGCACCAGCTTGCCGGCGGCGTCGAACTGCGCGTCCACCACGCGGCGCTCGAACCAGGCCCCCACCGGGTAGCCCTCGTGGTGCTGCACGAAGCTGCCGGCGGTCACGAAGTCCCGGCCGGGCAGCCCCAGGCTCACCACCTTGTTGTGGTTGGTGGCCAGGCTGAACGACAGGTCCAGCCCGAAGCGCGGCCGGTCGAACGCCGTGGCCCGCAGCACCGCTTCGATGCCCGAGTTGGTGATGTGGCCGGCGTTGATGTACTGCCCGTTAACGAAGCCCTCGCCGGGGAAGCCGCTGGACGGGGCCGACTGGCGCAGGAGGATGGCGTCGTGCGTGTTCTGCGAGTAGTAGGTGAGCTCCAGCCCCAGGCGGTCGTTCAGGAAGCCTGCGTCGAAGCCCGCCTCCAGCTCGCCGCTGCGCTCCGGGCCCAGGTCCGGGTTGCCGAGGGCCTGCGGCGTCACGGTGATCGAATCTCCCGGCCCCGGCACGCCCGAGAAGGTGCGCAGCGCGGTGAACGACGCGGGCTGCTGGCCCGTCTCGCCGTACGCCGCGCGCAGCTTGAGCGTGTTCACCGGGCCGAAGCGCCAGAACGGCTCCTCGCTCACCACCCAGCTCGCGCTCACCTTCGGGTAGTAGACCAGGTCGAAGTTGCGGCCGAACGCGCTGTTGTCGTCGGCCCGGATGGCGCCGGTGAGGTAGAACCGGTCCTTCCAGCCCAGCTGCTGCTGCGCGAAGACGCCCACCGTCACGTCCTCCACGTAGTCCTGGCTGGCCCGCTGCCGCGCCGTGGCGGTGATGGCGCGCAGGCCCGGCGCCGGGAACTCCTCGCCGTAGGCCGAGACGAACTCGGAGTAGCGGCGGTAGTACTGCGTGCCGACGGAGGTCTCGGACGAGAGGCTGCGGCCGAAGTCGTGCGCCGCGGTGGCGCTGTAGTCCAGCGTGTTGTACGAGACGGTGCGCATGGTCTGGTCGCGGTAGCCGCGGATCTCGGCCGCGCTGAAGAACTGCGCCACCTGCGGGTCGCCGATGCGCTGCACCAGCTCCACGTTGTTCTCGCGCGTGAGGTCGGTGCCCACGGTCACGCGGTGCGTGAACCACGACGCCGGCTTGTGCTTGAGCTGCACGCTGCCGGTGAACCGGTTCACGTCCTGCCAGTCCTGGTAGGCCGACCGGTACGCCTCGGGCAGCGCGCTGTGGAAGCCGCGGCGCGGGGTGTTGAGGTTGGCTGGGGTGGCGAAGAAGGTCGTCCACGCCGCGCCGCCGCCGCCCGCCTCCAGGCCCAGGCTGGTGCGGCCCGACGTGTATCCCAGGCTGGCGTTGATGTCCACCTTGGCGCTGGGCGTCGCGGCCACGTTCGCCCGCCCGCTGAACCGGTGCACGGTGTTGTTGGGCTCGATGCCCTCGTCGCGCACCAGCCCGCCGCCTACGAAGTAGCGCACCGTGGGGCTGCCGCCGCTGGCGCCCAGGTTGTACTCCGAGACGCGGCCGTTCTGCCAGATGGGGTGCCCGCGCTGGTCCTCCGCTCGCACCATGTTGAGGCTGTCGACCTGGCCCGTGAGCGGGTTCACGCCGTAGTTGTTCCACACCCGGCCTTCGGGGTTCTGGAACCAGTTGGCTCCCTGCTTCACGTGCAGGTCGAAGCGCGTGCCGCCCTGCTGCCCGTGCTTGGTGGTGATCTGCACCACGCCGTGCGACGCCTCGGTGCCGTACAGGGTGGACGCCGCCGGCCCTTTGATGATCTCGATGCTCTCGATCTCCTGTGGGTCCAGGTCGTCGAAGCGCGAGATGACGCTGGAGCCGAAGCCCTGGTTGATGGGCCCCGTCGCCGCGCGGTTGTCCACCCGCACGCCGTCGATGTAGATGAGCGGCTCCTGCGCCAACGAGAGCGACGAGACGCCGCGCACGCGGATGCGCGCGCCGCCGCCCACCATGCCCGTGCCGGGGATCACCACCACGCCGGGGGCGCGCCCGTTGAGCAGGTCCTGCACGGAGTTCACCGGCGCCGTGGCCACCACCTGCGCCGCGTCGATCTTGGCGACCGTGGTGCCGATGGCGCGCCGCTGCGTGCCGCCCGCCGTGCCCGTGGCCACCAGCGCGTCGAGCGACAGCGCGCTCTCGGCCAAGGAGATGCGCAGCGACGTGTCGCCCACGCGCACGGTGCGGGTCACGCGCTGGAAGCCGAGGCGCTGCACCGTGAGCGTGGCCTGCGTGCCGCCCACGCCCGAGATGGCGAAGCGCCCTGCCGCGTCGGTGAGCACGCGCAACGTCGTGCCCGTGACCGTCACCTGCGCGCCCGCCACCGGCTGCTGGGCGGGAGAGGACAGCACCACCCCCGCCACCTCGCCGCCCTGCGCCGCCGCGCCGCCGGGCGCGAAGGCGAGCGCCAGCGCGGCCAGCGCGGCCGAGGCGAGACGGCGCATGGGCCGCGGAGGAGCGAGGCGGGGCGGAGGAAGCTCGGTGCCCGGACGGTGGCCTGGGGGCATGGGGGATCTCCTGTGTGGCACGGTGGAGAGCGGGGCCGCGCGGCCGCCGGAGCGGGCGGGCCCAGGGTTGCGCGCGTGCGCGCGCGAGGCGGTGAGGAAGTCAGCGCGGCGGGAGCGCGCGCGAATGGTCGTTGCAACGGCGGTAGAGGGCCGTTCGGGCCGTCCTGCGTAGGTTACGTCGGAGCGTGGGGGCACGCAAGAACTCCGTCCGCTTTCGCGGACGGAGTCTGCACGGGGCGCCCGGAAAAGACGCCCGGACCTCTGGATTTCGGAAGAGCGGGACCGGAGCGGCGTCAGCGCACGCCGGCGAGCGTGGCGGCGACGAGCAGCGCCCACTGGGTGCCCAGATGGCTGTCGCGCGTGTCGAAGCTCTCCGCGGGCGAGTGGGCGCCCTGCCCTCTGCCGCCACCGTCGATGGTCACCGCCGGGATGCCGAGGCTGATGGGGATGTTCGCGTCGGTGCTCGACGCGCCGGCCTGCGGGCTGAAGCCGAGCGCGCGCCCGGCGGCCTGCGCGGCGCGGACGATGGGCGCGTCCGGCCGCTGGGTGCCGGCGGGGCGCGTGCCGGTACGCTCGACCGCGACCGTCAGCCGCACAGGGCTGCGCGGCCACCGCGCGTTCTCGGCCGCCAGCGCCTGGCGGACCGCCGCCTTGAACGCCGCGTCCACGCGGTCCAGCGCGGCACGATCTACCGAGCGCATGTCCACGTCCATAGACGCCTCGGCGGCGATGGAGTTCACCGAGGTGCCGCCCTCCACCACGCCCACGTTGAACGTCACCTTGGGCGTGGAAGGCACCTGCAGGTCCGCGATGCGGGCGATGGCGCGGCCCAGCGCGTGGATGGGGCTGGGCATGCCGAAGTCGCCGTAGCTGTGGCCGCCGGGCCCGTGGAAGGTCACGCGGTAGCGGAAGCTGCCCACCGCGTCCTTGGTCAGGTTCAGCCCGTCGCCGTCTACCGATACGAAGTAGCCCACGCGGCCCTTCAGCTCGCGCTCGAACAGGCTGCGCACGCCGCGCAGGTTGCCGGGACCCTCCTCGCCCACGTCGGCCACGAACACGAGGGTGGACCGGGTGCGCACCTGCCCGGCGTCCAGCGCCCGCGCCACCCCCATCAGCACCGCAAGCCCGCGGCAGTCGTCGCCGATGCCCGGCCCGTGCAGCACCGTGCCGTCGCGGCGCACGCGCACGTCGGTGCCCTCCGGGAAGACGGTATCGAGATGGCCGGCGAGGACGACCACGGGCCCATCCCCGTCGCCGGGCCGCTCGCCGATCACGTTGCCCTCGGCGTCGATGCGTACGTTGCGCAGTCCCAGCGCGGCGAAGCGGCGCCGCATCTCCTGGGCGCGCACCGCCTCCTTGAACGGCGGCGCCGGGATCTCGCACACCGCGATCTGGTCGGAGATGGTCTGCGGCTCGTTGCGCTGCACGTACGCCAGCGCGTCGCGGACCGCGCGGTTGTCTGCCGGCACGACGAGAGGGCCGCTCCCGCGCGAAACCTGCGCGGCGGCGGCGGACGAGACGGCGAGCGCGGCGGCGGCGAAGGCGACGGACGCGGCAAAGCGTGCACGGGACTGGTTCACGGGAGTCTCGGGATCAGGGGGATGCGTATGCGCGGAGCGGTTTTCCGCAAGGTAGAATCCCTACCGACGCCCTGCAATCCTCGCCGGCAGATGAACCGTCACCTGTCCGGTCGGCACGCGGGAGATGCATGGGCGGACCGGCTGGCGGACGGTCGATGCGGAGCGTTCCGGCCGGGTTTTCCTCCGATGCGCAGGCGGCGGATCACATCGGCGGAGTGCGCGCGGGCTCGCGATGTCGGTGAACAGACCGACGATCCCGCATCGCATCGAACGCCAAACGGACGCCGACGATCGACCGTCGTCCATCTACCGAAAGTACGTCGAGGGGCCACCCGATGCGGATGGCCCCCTTTGATGTGCGGGCGGGCTTGGACGTCTCAGGCCGGCACCAGCGCGGCTTCCGCCTCGGGCTCTGGCTCCGCCTCGGCGGCGGGGACGCCGGCGCTGCGGCTCCAGGCATACAGGACGATGGGGAGGCGCTTGCGCACGAAGTGGTTGAGCTGCGCGAAGGTGCAGTGCGTGATCTCGCGCACCGGCCACCACCGGGCGGGCAGGTCGCCGTCTGGCACCGCGGCGGCGCGGCGGGCCATCTCGCGCGCGGCGTCGGTCACCACCGGGTCGGACTCCTCCAGCCCCCAGAGCCGGTCGAAGACGCCGGTGTTCTTCTCTCCCACCCAGCCGGGCAGCGCCGCCAGCACCACGGCCTCCTCCGTCTCCAGGCGCGTGACCAGCACGTGCAGCAGCGTGCAGGCGTAGAAGCGCCAGAACGGCTCCGCGTCCAGCCCCGCCTCTACCAGCGCGCGGTCCTGGGCGGCCGCCCAGCGCACCACCGCGCGGTCCTCGCGGCCCGGCCCCAGGTGGCGGATGCTCCAGAACGACAGCTCGCCCATGGTGCGCCACAGCTCAGCGTCCTCGTCCGGCGCGCCGCTCACGTACTGGAACGGGTAGCCGTTGGGCGCCCGCTCCACGATGCCGAAGCTGTTGTTCGGCGCGATGTCCGAGCCCTCGTCGAGCGAGCAGAGCACGCCGCCGCGGCACATGCGGTGGCGCTTCTCCAGCTCCGCGTCGTCGATCACGGCGGCGCTGGGGCTCTCGGCCAGGTACTCGTCGAGCGCGGCCGAGAGGAGGCCCAGCACCTCGTCTTCGCCCGCTTCCGGCACGCTCAGCAGGAGCAGCACGTGCGGCCCCCGGGCGTCGTAACGGTGGAACCAGAAGCGGTCCAGCTTGCCCGCCTCCCACAGCGGCCGCAGGGTGGGGCCCACGCACTGGGTCATCAGGCGGTTCTGCTCGGTCTCGCCCCAGTGGTACACGTTCACGGCCAGGTGGCGCAT
>DASRQW010000420.1 GCA_035696245.1 Longimicrobiaceae bacterium
CGCCCCGTCAAGGCGCAAAAACGCCGCGGCCGCCCTCCACCGGGAGAGCGGCCGCGTCTCTATCTCACGCCTGCACCTACACTTGCCGGAGATGCGCAACCGCCGCGCATCTCCCGGCGCATCCTTTCGACGAGACCTCGCCCGGTGATCGATCTCTACCGGAGAGACGACTCGACGGAGGTCTTCCGCCGCGCGTCGACCGACGCGCGGCGGGAAGGACGACGCTACTTCACGAACTCGCCGATGCTGCGGATCTCGACCGGCGCCAGGTTGAGGGCTCGGATGCCGGGCTCGATCACGCTGCGGTCGCCCACGACCACCACGACGGAGTTCGCGGGGCGGACGTACTGGTTGGCGACGCGCTGGACGTCCGCCGGCGTGACGGCGTTGACGCGCGCGACGTAGTCGTTGAAGAACGACGGGTCGATGCCGTACTGCACCAGGCCGGCGAGCTGGCTGCCCACCTGCCCCGTGGTCTCGAACGACTGCGGGAAGCCGAGCGCCACGTAGCTCTTGGCCTGCGCCAGCTCGGCCTCGGGCACCGCCTCGGTGCGGATGCGGTTCAGCTCGCGGAAGAATTCGGTGAGCGAGCTGTCGGTCTGCGCGGTCTTCACCGCCGCGCGCGCCACGAACGGCCCCGCCCCGCGCCGCATGCTGAACGCGGAGCTGGCGCCGTAGGTGTAGCCGTGCTTCTCGCGCAGGTTCTGGTTGAGGCGGCTGGTGAACGCCCCGCCCAGCATGCTGTTGAGCACCAGCAGGGGGAAGAAGTCCGGGCTGGTGCGCGCCACGCCGGGGTGCCCGATGCGGATCTCGCTCTGCGCGGCGCCCGGCTTGTCGATCAGGAAGATGCGCGTGGCGGGCGTGTTCGCCGCCGCCGGGGCCGCGGCCGCGGGGATCGGGGCGGCCCCGCCGGAGCGCCAGCCGCCGAACGCGCGCTCCACGTCGGCGTGGATGGCGTTGGGGTCCACGTCGCCCACCAGGACGAGCGTGGCCTGGTCCGGCCGGTAGTAGCTGCGGTGGAAAGCGACGAGCTGCGCGCGGCTCATGCCCCGCGTGCCGGCAACAGTCGCGAAGCGGCCGTACGGGTTCGCCTGCCCGAACACGAGCGCCTGGAAAGCGTTGCCCGCGATCACGGTGGGCTCGTCCTTCCCGCGCTGCAGGTTGACCAGGCGCTCGTCGCGCACCCGCTGCACCTCGCGCTGCGGGAAGTCCGGCCGCGTGACCACGTCGGCCATGATGCCCAGCGCGGCCGGGAAGTTCTTGCGGAGCACGTACAAGTTCACCTGCGACGCGTCCCACCCCGCGCTGGCCGACAGGCTGGCGCCCAGCAGGTCCAGCGCGTCCGCGATCTGGAGCGAGGTGCGCCCGGCGGCGCCCTCGTCCAGCATGCTCGCCGTGAAGGCGGCGAGGCCGGGCGCGGAGGCGGGGTCGTCGGAGATGCCGCCGCGGTCCACCAGCGTGGCGCTCACCACAGGCAGCTCGGGCATGGACACGTACATCACCTTCATCCCGTTGCCCAGCGTGCGCGTGACGATGGGCGGGATGCGAAGCGCCGGGGCCGCGCCCAGCGACGGCGGCGTGCTGGGGAAGCTCGGGATCGGCGCCGCGGCTACCTGCGCGGGGGCGGGAGCGGGCGTGACCGGCGCAGGCGCGGGGGCCGGGGCGGGTGCGGCGCAGCCGGCGGCGAGGGCGCCGGCGGCCACGAGGGCAAGGGAGCGTCTCATCGGGCGGCCTCCTTCTCGCCCGCGGCCAGCTCGGGGTGGCCCTGCGGAACGTAGCTGAGCACGATGTGGTTCTTTCCGGTGAGGTACTCGCGGGCCACCCGCTGGATGTCGGCGGGGGTGAGCGCGGTGTAGCGCGCCAGGTCGCGCGCCGCGAAGCCGGGGTCGCCCGCGTAGTACTGGTAGTCGTTGAGCTGGTCGGCCTTGCCCAGCACCGTCTCCAGGTTGCCCACGAACGAGGTCTGGATGCCGTTGACCACGCGCTGGAGCTCGTCGGCCGAGGGCGGGGTGGCGGCTATCTTGGCGATCTCCTCCATCACCTCGGCCTCCATGCGGTCCAGGTGGGTCGTCTGCTTGCCGCGCACCTGGATCCAGAAGTCGCCGCTCTGCATGCTGGCGTCGTTGAACGCGTTGGTGTTCTGCGCCACCTGCTCGTCGTACACCAGGCGCTTGTACAGCCGGCTGCTCTTGCCGCCGGTGAGGATCTGGCCCAGCGCGTTGAGCGCCGCCTCGTCGCGCGAGAAGCGCGGGCCGGTGCGCCAGATCAGGCTCAGCTCGGGCAGCGTGACCTGGTCTTCCTTCACGATGTGGCGCGTGGCGGCGATTGCCGGCGCGTTCGCAGCGGGCCGCGGCACGTCTGCCCCGCGCGGGATCCCGCCGAAGTAGCGCTCCACCATCCGCCGCACGTCGGCCGTGTTGACGTCGCCGACCACGCTGAGGACGGCGTTGTTGGGCGCGTAGTAGGTGCGGAAGAAGGTCTTCACGTCGTCGAGCGACGCGGCCGTCAGGTCCTCCATCGACCCGATGGTGGTCCACGAGTACGGGTGGCCGGCCGGGTACAGCGCGGGCGCTGCGGTCTCGAACGTGGTGCCGTACGGCTGGTTCTCCACGCGCTGGCGGCGCTCGTTCTTCACCACGTCGCGCTGGGCGTCCAGCTTCTGCTGGTTCAGCGCGTCCAGCAGCCCGCCCATGCGGTCGGCCTCCAGCCACAGCGCCAGCTCCACGCCGTTGCTGGGTAGGGTCTCGTAGTACGCCGTGCGGTCGTTGTTCGTGGTCCCGTTGTTGTTGCCGCCCGCGCTCTCCAGCAGGTTGTCGAACTGGCCCTCGGGCACGTTCCGGCTGCCCTCGAACATCACGTGCTCGAACAGGTGCGCGAAGCCGGTGCGGCCGGTGCGCTCGTAGCCCGAGCCCACGTGGTACCAGGTGTTGACCGCCACGATGGGTGTGGAGTGGTCTTCGCTCACGATCACGGTCAGCCCGTTGGGCAGCGTGAACGTGGTGTGCGGGATGCTGACTTCCTGCGCCGCCACTGGGGCCGCGAGGAGCGCCAGCAGGGGGACGAGGCGTTTCATCGAGCGGGCCTTTCGGTTGGGGGTGATGTCCGGTCACACGATACAGCGCCGCAAAACACGTCGCCAGTGCGGCGAGGGGCTATGCGGATGCGCGGACGTACCCGCCGCGTTGCCCGGAGTTGCGGCGGATGCCGTCGATGGGAAGGACGGAAGGACGGAGATGACAGGCGGCGCGTCGACAGACGGTGCGAGACACCGAGCCGGTCCCTCGCGGTCGCGGGGACGTCGCCGTGCGGTCCGGACATCCCGGAAGCAGCCCGCGATGGCGGGCTTCGTGCCGTTGTAGCCGCGGCTTCAGCCGCCAGGCGCGCCGCCGTCTCCGTCGCCGATGAATCTACAGGCGTGCCGGGGTGGCGATGCCCGAGCCGTTCTCGACCTCGAAGAAGAGGTTGCGCGACACGTGGCCCACGTAAGTCTCCAGGAAGGCGCGCACGTCGGCCAGCGCCTCCGCCTCCCAGATGCAGATGGCATGCGTGCCGTCGGGCGTGGGGAAGCAGTGGTGGAGCGTCGCGTTGGCGGGCATGGACTTCAGCGCGTGGTCCACGCCGGACCAGAACGCCTGCGGCTGCGTGACGTAGTGCTCGACCAGCACGAACATGCGGGTGCGCCTCGGGATGTGTGGGGCCTGCGCCTGTCGCGATCCGCATCAAGGTAGGCGATTGTTTGAGGCCGCGCGAGCACGCACCTTCTGCACGTTTGCAGCCATCCGCACCGCTCCCTCGGGCGCGCTCGACGGCGCCGGAAGATGCGCATCTCCGACGAAGGTCGCGCCTGTAGACGCACATCTATCGAATCACGCTGGCCGATGTCCAGAAGATGCACATCTACCGAATCGCCCATGTGGCTGCCCGGTCGATGCACATCTACCGAACCGCGCCCATCAATGCTCGGTAGATGCATGTCCGCCGATAGCACGATGGCTCACCGAGATACACATCTACCGAAACGGACGCGTTGGACGGATGTTGCGCATCTACCGAACGGCAGGTCGGACGGGATCGGAAGATGCGCATCCGCCGGAAACTTCGTGGTTGCGTCGGACGCGGATCGCGACGTTACGGGAAGATCGCAGGCGGGGTGGAAGCCTCTGCCGGACGTCGCGGGCAGCGCGGTCAGTAGCGCTTGTAGCGGCGGATGCGGGTGTAGGCGCGCTCCAGCGGGTCCTCGCCGGGGGCGGGCGGCGCCGGGTCGAAGCGGCGGGGAACGAAGTGCTTCTCGATCTCCTCGATGTACGCGCGCAGCGCCTCCATCAGCGCCACGTACGACGGATGGCTCGCGAGCCCCGGCAGGCGCCCGCCACGCTCCACGGCGCGGCGGAACTCCAGCAGCGTGCCGATCTGCGCCGTGAGCGCCCGCGCCGGCTCGCCCGAGCGGAAATACTGGAGGACCGGGTACTGGCTGTCGGCCTGGAGCACGCCCAGCAGGCACGACGCCACGCCCTCGCTCCAGCGCGCGAACGGCTCCACGCCCACGGCCTCCACGCGGCGGATCGTGGCGTCCACCCCGCCGGTGAAGTACGTGGAGATGGTGGAGCCCAGGCGGTACACCACGGCCAGCTCGCCGTACACGCCGAACAGGTAGCTGATTCCGATGGTGACCATCGCGAAGCCGGTGAGGCCCTCGACGGCGGTGATCATCCGCAGCGCCCGCGTGCCCGGCACCATGTCGCCCGTGCCGACGGTGGAGACGACGGATGCGCTGAAGTAGAACGCCTCCACCCAGTGCGTGCGCAGCGAGCCCGGCTGCACCAGGAACTGCGGCATGTGCGGCAGGTAGACGAGCGCGAAAGCGATCACCAGCCCCAGCGTCCACACGCCCAGCCCGGCGGCGATGATCAGCGGCCCGGCCAAGCCCAAGACGATGCTGCGAGTCATGCCCGGCTGCTTCGGAGCCGCCGCCGTAAACAGCGTCCAGATGCCGCGCCCCAACCGCCGCGTGAGCGGCCCGCCGCGCGCCTGGAGGTGCAGCACGGTGAGGAACACGTCCAGCGCCACCAGCACCAGCAGGACGATGCCCGCCGCCGTGCTCAACACCGCCGGTCCCCACCTCGGAAGGATCCGATCCTCATCCCCGCCGCTTCCCTTCCCCTTCGGCGCGGGACGATGCGCGCCTCGTTGGCGTCCGCGGGCTATCCAGGCGGACGGGCGATGCCGGCTCCGCATCTCCCGCATGTCCGTCGACCCGCCGAACGGTTTGGAGATGCGCAGCCGGGCGCGCGCCGCAGTTGTCGTGCCTCACAAAGGTTGGACATGCGGGAAAGCGAGAAAGCCCGGCCGTCGCGTGGACGGCCGGGCTTTTTCGATGCGGTTGAGAGCGCGAGGCTTACCGCGCGCCGCGGCTCTCCATGGCGCGGAGTGCGTCTTCCGCCGCCTGGCGTGTCTCCGGGTAGCGGATGGACGGGAGCGCGGCGCGCAGCGGTGCGGCGGCGGTCGCGGCGTCCAACTGCCGGAGCGAGCGAACGGCCCAGGTGCGGACGTACGCGCGCGGGTCGTTCAGGTGCGAGACGAGCACGCTCAGCGCGCGCGTGCTGCCCCTGCGCGCGAACGCCGCCAGCGAGTTCGCCGCGTTCGTGCCCGCGCCGAGCTGCGCCTCCACTGCCGGGATCAGCGACTCGTCGCCGGACGCGGAGGCGGCGGTGAGCGCGGCGTTGCGCACGGCGTCGCGGTACGAGTCCGCGGCCAGCGCGCGCCGGATCAGCTCCGCGCGGCCCGCGGTGTCGGCGCGGGTGGCGCCGCGGACGGCGGCGGCGCGCACATCGTAGCTCGCGTCGCCGTCGAACACGCCGCGCGCGAGGCCGGCCGCACGCGCCCCGCCCACCGTGCCCAGCGCCTCCACCGCCGCGCTGCGCACGCGCGACGAGGTGTCGCGTAGCGCGGCCTGGAGCGGCGGCAGCGCGGATGCCTCAGGGAAGCCGCCGAGCGCGCGTGCGGCCTGCGCACGCGTGAGCGGGTAGTCCGCGTGCGCGGCGGCGTCCGCCAGCGCGGCGAGGGCGGCCGCATCGTCCTTCTTCGCCGCGAGCTGGTCGATGGCCCACTGGCGGTTCCACAGCGCGGGGTCGCGGCGGAGCTGCGCGGCGAGCCAGGCGGTCGGCTGCGGGAACGCGAGCTTCTTCAGGATGTGGTTGTCGACGTCGAACACCACCATCCGCGGCTCGGCCACGCCGTCCATCACCAGCGTCTGCTCGCGCGCGTCGAGCTGGAAGGTGCGCGTGACGTCGCCCGCGTCGGTGCCCACCATCACCGTGACCGGCATGCGGAACACGGCGGGCGTGGTGAAGCGCAGCCCGTCCTCATCCGCCTTGCTGCTGTCCACCTGCGTCTGCCGCACGCGCAACGTCAGGCGATGCGCCGCGGCGTCGTAGCTCTGCGCCACGTCGAACTCGGGGAAGCCGGCCTGGTACAGCCACTGGTCGAAGAACCAGTCCATGTCCTCGCCGGTGGCGTCGCGCACCGCCTGACGGAAGTCGTCCGTCGTGGCCGTGCCGTACGCGTGCGTGGTCAGGTAGCGGTTCACCGACGCCCAGAAGCGCTGCGGGCCCAGATAGTCCTTGAGCATCTTCAGGACGAGCGCGCCCTTGGGGTACACGTTGTTGGACCCCTCGGCGGCCACCGGCATCCGCCGCCGCGCGTCCGTGCCCATGAGCTGGCGGTACTCGTCCGCGTAGTAGTCGTCTTCCACGCGGCGGCCCAGCTTCTCGTTCCAGTACTGGCCAGGCATGAACTCGGCGAAGCCCTCGTTGAGCCACAGATTGGCCCAATCGTCGGTCGTCACGTAGTCGCCGAACCACTGGTGCGCCAACTCGTGGGGGATGAGGATGTGCTGGAACCACGGGCGGTCCTGGTACGCGCGCTCGTCGGGCAGCCAGTCCACCAGCGTGGTGGCGCTCACGTTCTCCATCCCGCCGAAGAAGTCCGCCACCGTCGTCTGCGCGTACTTGTCCCACGGGTACGCCACGCCGGTGAGGCGCGAGTAGACCTCCATCATGTCCGGCGTCACGCCGAAGAGGCGGCGGGCGAGCGGCGCATCCTCGGCGTACACGTAGTAGTCCACCGGCTTGCCGCGCCACGTGTCGTGCACCTTCGCGAGGGGCGCGACGACCAGGGAGACGAGATACGTGGCGCTGGGCTGCGTCTGGCTCCAGCGCGTGGTGTGCGTGCCGTCCGGGTTCGTCACGTCGGCCAGCAGGCGGCCGTTGCTGACGGCGGTGTAGCCGCGCGGGACGGTGGCATGCACCTCCCACGTCGCCTTGTCGTTGGGGAAGTCGTAGGTAGGGAACCAGTTGTGGTTCTCCGTCGCCTCGCCCTGGCTCCAGATCTGCCGCGGCCGGTGCGGACGGCCTTCGGATTCGAGGAACGTCAGCCCTCGCCCGCTGCGCACTTTCCCGTCGTACGCGACGGTGAAGCGCACCGTGTCGCCGAACGCCGCAGGCCGCGCGGGGAAGACGACCAGCGAGTCGCCGTGCGTCCGGAACCGCAGCGCCGCCCCCGCGCCCGACGTGACCTGGCGGATGCGCAGCAGGTGCCCCGCATCGAGCACCACCGAGTCCATCCCCGGCCTGCGCGCCACGAGCGTCGTCGCCACGCGCCCCTTGAACGACGTGGAGTCCCAATCGAACCCGCTCACCTCGATCCTCTGGTGCACCAGGTCGTAGTCGTGCGAGCGGTCGTAGTACCCGCCCGACACCCGCTCCCGGTTCGTCTGCGCCGCTGCGGACGAGACGGCGAACGACACGGATGCGAACAGAAGGACGGTAGATGCGAGAATGGCGGACGGACGATGGAGAGGCTTCAAGGCATGGCTCCGGTAGATGGATGAGGCGGGCCCCCTCCCCGGCTCGCTTAGGCTCGCCGACCCTCCCCCAAAACTGCCTGGGGGAGGGTTGGTTGGGCTGGGGGGCGCACCTCGGATGTGATCGCGGCGGACAGCTGTACAGCGTCTGCGTCTGCGTGTCGAACCGCGGGGATGACGCGGCAGCAGGCCACGCAGGTGGCCTTTGTGCCTTTGTAGCCCGTGGCTTTAGCCGCCAGGGCGCCGCCGCGACCCACCTGTCGTTGGCGCAGGCGAGAGACAGCTTCTCGCGCCGATGCGCTGGCTTCAGCTTCTCCGCGGCGCCATCATCACGCCGGCGCGCCGATGTGGGCGTGGACGAAGGTGACGGCCATGGAGCCCTCGCCCACGGCCGAGGCCACGCGCTTCACCGAGCCGCTGCGGGCGTCGCCGGCCGCGAAGATGCCGGGCAGGCTCGTCTCCAGGAACGTGGGCGCGCGGCCCACGTCGCGCCACACGGCCGAGCGGCGGATCTCCTCCGGCAGCGCCTGGCCGGTGACCACGAAGCCGGTGCGGTCCAGGTGCACGCAGCCGTCCAGCCAGTGCGTGTTGGGCCGCGCGCCGATGAAGAGGAAGAGCGCCCGCGCCCCGATCCGTATCTCCTCCCCCGTGGCGTTGCAGCGCACGGTGACGCCTTGCAGCACGCCGTTCCCGTCCACCGCGATCACCTCGGCGAACGTGTGCACCTCCACGTTCTCCGCCCGTTCGATGCGGTCCACCAGGTAGCGCGACATGCTCTTGCCCAGGTCGCCGCCGCGGATCAGCACGTGCACGCGCCTGGAGAAGCGCGAAAGATACATCGCCGCCTGCCCGGCCGAGTTGCCGCCGCCCACGATCACGATCTCGTCGCCGCCGCACAGGCGCGCCTCCATTTCGGTGGCCGCGTAGTACACGCCCGCGCCCTCAAGCCCGCGAATGCCGGGCACGTCCAGCCCACGGTACTCCGCCCCGCTCGCCACCAGCACGCACCGCGCGGACACGTGCGAGCCGTCGTCCAGGTCCACGATGCGCAGGCCGCCCTCCAGCCGCAGCCGCACCGCGCTCTGCGGCACGGAGATGCGCGCGCCGAACTTCTGCGCCTGGAGGAGCGCCTTGGCCGCCAGGTCCGCGCCGGAGATGCCGGTGGGGAAGCCCAGGTAGTTCTCGATGCGCGAGCTGGTGCCCGCCTGCCCGCCCGCGGCCGTGGCGTCCACGCACAGGGTGCGCAGCCCCTCGGAGCTGCCGTACACCGCCGCCGCCAGCCCCGCCGGCCCCGCGCCCACGACCACCAGGTCGAACACGTCGCCGTCGGTGACCCGCGCGTCCATGCCCATGTAGCGCGCGAGCTGCGAGACGGTGGGGTTGCTCACCCACTTCCCGTCGCGCCCGATCACGATGGGCGTCTTGTCCGGCCCCACGCCGAAGGTACGCAGCAGCTCCTCGGCCTGCGGGTCGGCCTCCAGGTCCAGCCACGTGTACGGGATGCCGTTGCGCGTGCAGAACTCGCGCAGGTGGTGCGCCTCCGGGGCGAAGCTGCTGCCCAGAATGCGGATGCCGCGGTAGCCCTGCCCCAGCAGCAGCGTGCGCCGCATGAGGAAGGCGCGCAGCAGCACCTCGCTGATCTCCGGCAGCTCGCCCACCACGTGGTGGATGGTGTCGGACGACAGCTCCAGCACCTCGCCGTCCTCCAGCACGCATGCGGTGACCAGGCTGGCGCGGCCGGTGAGCACGTCCACGTCTCCCGTGAACTCGCCGGGCTCGTGCACCACCACGCGCCGCGGCTCGTCGCCGGACGAGTCGAGGATCTCCACCCTGCCGGAGAGCACCACGTAGAAGCCGAAGCCCCGGTCGCCCTCCTTCCACAGCACCTGTCCGCGGGCCACCGGGTGTACGCAGCCCACCGGCAGCAGCTGCGCGATCTGCCGCTCGCTCAGCTTCGGAAAGGCGATCTCCTGGTCGGAAGCCATTATTTGCCCGTGGAATGCGAATCGGAGCCGGCGTATCGGCGATGCGGACGGCCCGGAAGGTCGAGAGGGGATGCTTGCGAAGCCTAGCGCAAACAGACGGTTCCGCAACCATCCACCGCGTTCGGTAGATGTGCGTCCGTCGATGACAGTCTCCGCAATCGTGGGATCGATCGATGATCGCCCTACCTCATCACCCGTCCGCTCGAACGAGCCGGTGGAGGATCGGTTCCGGGATGAGCATCACGACAATGATCACGCCCGTTGCCACCGCCGCGGCGATGAGGCCGATGCGGGTGATGGCGAGCGCCGCATCCAGCACGATGATCGCCGCCCGTCCGCCGTTCCCGGCTCCGCTGGATCGAGCGAGCACTGCGGCGATGGCGGGGGGAAAGCCGAGGCAGATGCACAGCCCGGCCAGGCTGAAGACGAGCCGGAGGATGCTGCCCAGCCGCGTATCTTCGATCATCCGTCCATCTCCCCCACCGCAACCGCCGAGCGCGAGCCGCCGAGGCGCGCAAGCACCTTCTCCGCCGCGGCGATGCCCAGGTGCTGCGCCTCCTCGAACAGCGAGAGGCCGCTCAGATCGGAGTGCGCGTAGAAGACCGGGCCGGGCGATGCGACCAGCGCCGCGCGGGCGGGAGACGAGAGGAAGCCCGGCGTCGGCCGGATCATCGCGTGGCCCATGCGCATGACGTCGATGCGCGAGACGCACCGGCGAATATCCGGGTGCGCGCGCTGGAGGTCCGCCAGGATCAGGTCCGCCCACTCGCGCCACGGCCGGCGGAGCAGCGTGGCGCGCGCTTGGCGCGGCGGCTCACCGGTCAGCGCCCAGTAGTACGTCCACACCGCACGCTCGCGGTGAGTGGAGATGGACTGGTGGCCCGCATCCACGTAGCCCAGCGCGGGCGACCCGGCGATCACGTTGTCCCACGCGAGCGGGAAGTCGTTCTCGCGCGGCAGGCGATCGAGCGTGAGGTTGGCGGTGAGCCACGGCGAGTAGGTGAAGTCCACTGCGGGCGCACCCTCCACAACGTACGGCGCCAGGAACGACGGGGCCGCCCAGACCGCCGCATCCGCCAGGTACTCGGTTTCGCCCGCGAGGACGCGCACGCCGCTGCCTGCGCGCTCCACGCGGTGCACGGGCGCCCCCGTGCGGACCCGGTCCCCCGCGCGCGCGAGCAGGTGCCGGGCGATGTGGCCGTTGCCCTCCGGCCAGGTGAGCGGGCCCGGATCCGCATCTCGCGCGGCGAAGTAGTGGATGCCCGCCCAGGCGGACGTGTCGCCCAGCGGCGCGCCGTAATCGTCGCGGCAGGCGTACTCCGCGTACCACCGCAGCGCCTGCGACCGGAACCCCTCGCGCCGCAGCCAATCGCCGAACGAGAGCGAATCCAGCGCGGACGACTTTCGTCCCAGTGCGGAGGGAATCGTGAACTCGCCACTGGCGCGGAGCCGGTCGATCACGTGCTGGAAGCGCTTCGCCTCTTCCCCGCCGTCCGGCGAGAAGGTGAAGACCGACTCCAGCCCTTCGCGCCAGGCGCCGTCCACGAACACGCGCTCCTGCGGGGAGAAGCACAGCATCCGCTCGTCCCACGAGCCGTCGGGGCGCAGTATCCCCATCTCGGCGAACAGCTCGCGGACGTGCACGGCGTGCGGGCCGGGCACGGGTACGTAGTGCGCGGCCCACGGGTAGCGGCTCACCTCGTTCTCGCCCCACCGCGCGTTGCCGCCCGCGTGGTCCTCCAGCTCCAGCAGCACGAAGTCGCGCATCCCCGCCCGCTCCAGCCACCACGCCGCCGACAGCCCCGCCATCCCCCCGCCCACGATCACCACCGGCACGCGCACCGTCCGCCGGACCGGCGGCACCGCGGCCCGGTCGCGAAGCCGGTGCCCGCGCGCGCCCCCGTCGTCCACGAAGCCGCCCGCGAGCGGCGCATCCGTCTTCGGCGCGCACCCTACGATTGCGGCGGAGAGCGCCCCCGCGCCCGCTTTCGCGATGAACTCGCGGCGGTTCACGAGGCGGTTTCGCGGGCGGGGGGGGGGGGGGGGGGG
>DASRQW010000421.1 GCA_035696245.1 Longimicrobiaceae bacterium
GCGCGGGATGCGCGGGATGCGCGGGATGCGCGGGATGCGCGGGATGCGCGGGATGCGCGGGATGCGCGGGATGCGCGGGATGCGCGGGATGGTAGCACACGCCGAAGCGTGCGCCAGATCATCGTGCGCCGACAATCCCCCGCCACGACAACCGCCAAGCAGTACGTCCCCTCTCCCACGCAGTTTGTGGGAGAGGGTGGCGGCTCTCAGGCCGCCGGGTGAGGGCCCAACAGCCTCGCCGCCTGCTGGACGTACGATCCCCCGAACAAGTTCACGTGCACCATCACGTAGTACAGCTGGTAGATGGGCCGCCGCTCGCGCTCGTAGCCGGGCGCCAGCGGCCACGCCTCGCGATACGCCGCCTGGAATCGCGCGTCGAACCCGCCGAAGAGGTCCGCCATCGCCAGGTCGGCCTCGCGGTGGCCGCGGTACACGGCGGGGTCGATGAGCGCGGGCCCATCCGCCGCCGCGAGGACGTTTCCGCTCCACAGGTCGCCGTGCAGCAGCGACGGCCCGTCGGCCTCCGCCGGCGCGAGCGCGTCCGGAAGGCGGGCGAAGAGCGCGTCCCACTGTGCTGCGCTACCCGGCATCCGCCCAACGTCGCGGGCGCGGCGTAGCTGCGGCTCCAGGCGCCGCTCGCGCCAGAACTCCGCCCAGGACGGCGCAGTGCGGTTCTCCTGCGGCAGCGAGCCGATGAAGTTGTCCTCCTCCCATCCCCAGCCGCCCGTTCCCACGCGGTGCAGCGCCGCCAGCCCGCGCCCCACCCGCTCCCCGAAGTCCGCGCCTCGCGGCCCGCGCTCCAACCACTCCAGCGCCAGCCATGCCGGCCCGCCCCGCCCGTCCGAATCCTCCGCGTCGTGACACACATCTCCCGAATCGCATACCGCCAGCACTTCCGGCACGCGAACGTCCGCCGCCGCAGCGCGCAACGCGGCCAGCCCCCGCCCCCTCCGCGGCGAAGAATCCGGGTGGCGCGGTGGCGTTGTGCTTCACGAACACGAACCCGCTGTCGAATCCCAGCCGCCACGCGACGTTGATGTCGCCGCCGCCCACCGCCTGCACGCTCCGCAGCGCCCCGAACCGAGCCTCGACACCGGCGCGGACCGCATCCGGCGGGCGGATCACGCCAGGCCCTCCTCCGCGACGACGTGCTCCAGCAGCGCCGCGCACGACCGCTCCACGATGTCGTGCACGTCGTCGAAGCCGCGGGGGCCGCCGTAGTACGGATCCGGCACGTCCAGCCCGCTCCGCTCCGGATCCCACTCGCGCAGCCGGTGCACGCGCGCCGTGCCGCCCGTACGCGCACGCAGCGCCTCGATCTCGGCCAGGTTCTCGGCGTCCATCGCGATCACCCAGCCGAACGAGCGCAGGTCCTGCTCGCCAAGCTGGCGGCTGCGCCCCGTCACCTCCACGCCACGCCGCCGCGCCGTCTCCGCGCTCCGCCTGTCCGGCGCCGCGCCGCGGTGGTAGCCGGACGTGCCCGCGGAATCGACCTGAAAGCGCGAACTCAGCCCCCGTCGCTCCACCTGCTGCCGGAACACCGCCTCCGCCAACGGCGACCGGCAGATGTTGCCCAGGCACACGAACAGCACGCGAACGGGGTCGGGAGTCATCTGCCTGGAGAAGTTCGGGCGGGCCGATGGATCAGGGTGGCGCATCGCCGACGGACGGGAGCCCCAACCCGGCGCACTCGCGGAGCAGGGCGTCGAAGTCGGAAGGCGGCGAACCTCGCTCCAGCATCCGCCGGAAGACGTTGTACGGGTCGTTTCGGTCGCCTTCCTTCCGCAGCCCTGCCTCTGAGTTGATCCACACGTACACGACCATGCGGTCTGCCGAGCGGAAGCGGAA
This sequence comes from Longimicrobiaceae bacterium, assembly GCA_035696245.1. Taxonomy (NCBI): domain Bacteria; kingdom Pseudomonadati; phylum Gemmatimonadota; class Longimicrobiia; order Longimicrobiales; family Longimicrobiaceae; species Longimicrobiaceae bacterium. The sequence continues at coordinate 1,849 of DASRQW010000421.1, forward strand.
GAAAAGCCTGAAACGTTGGTGGAACTTGGCTCGGAACCAGCCACGATGGGCTTCGCCGAGCGTGTTGCCCTGGCGGAAGTCGGGGTTGGCGGGGTCGCGGGGCACGTCGGCGGTGACGAGGCGGAAGAGGGTGGCGAGCAGCTTCGACTTGGGATGCGAGCCGTACCCCTCCGGGTCCTTGGACCGAAGCTGCGCAACCTCGGCGACGAGGCCGTCGAACTGGCGCTGGAACTCCGTCCACGCCAGCAGCCACCAGCCGTTCGCGCGCGGCGGAGGCGGGTCCATCGCCGCGAAGACGCGGTCAATCGATCGAGGCGCCGTCACCCAGATCCTCGTTCGGATCGACGTACAGATGGCCCACCAGCTCGCGTGCGCGCTCGAGCGAGCCCGGCGACAGCGGTCGCATCCGCTCGGGCGAGGCAGCGATCTCTGCCTCGAGGAAGGCGAGGTACGCGCCCAGAATGGGATCGTCCTCTTCGGCCGCCGGGACCGCGTCGGGAAGCGTGCGCACCAGCAGGCATCCGGGACCGATGTAATCCGCGGAAAGCCGCCCGGTGGCGAACTCCGGATGCGTCCGGAACAGCGACTTCTCGAAGGCCATCGCCTGCGAGTTGCCGGACTTCGTGGCCCTGCCATTGTAGGTCATCTCAAGCTCCTTGAGAGTGTACGCACAAACGTGCGCACAAAACGCCCCGTGGTCAAGACGGCAACACGTCCGCGCACGAGGCAGGCTCGCGTGGCGGCCCTCTCCTCGACCGGGCGAACGGGGCGCGGACGAGATGCGCGAGCACCATCACCGACGACATCATCCCCCAGGATCATGCAGACGAAGCCGATTCCCATCACCACCACCGACGGCGTGCTGCTGAGCGGCCATCGATCCGAGAGCGTGATTCCGAGCGCGGCGATGCCGAACAGCACGCCGGCACACACTGCCGCGACGAACGCCGCGAGCAGACGGTCCTGCCACGTCATCCGGCCGTCCGCGCCGGTCGGGGCGACGCCGTGGCGCTTCACCAGCGCGCGGACCAGCGGATTCCGGCTACGCTGCATCACGGGCAGGAGCGCCCGGTAAACGATTGCCCAGCCTGTGGCTCCGGGGAAGATCATCTTCGATTCGGGAATGCGGTGAGCAGGATCGGTCGATGGCGTTCGTGGCGACGTGCCAGGTCAGCCATGATCAGGCATCGGGTGAATCAGCCGGCGATGAACGAGCTGCCGGACACCGATCAGCCGGGATCTGGCTCAATCAAAGGACCGGCGGCCGTCGGCAGCCCAGGGGTCACGGCTGCTTCGCGGCGGAGTCGGCGGGTTCACCGGCGGCCTCGGCAGCGGCGGCGCGCATGCGGTCCTCGGACGCCTGCATGGCCTTGCCCGCGTCGTCGGCGGCCTGGCGTGTGGGCTCCACACGCGCCTTGATCGGGTTCGCGGGCGGCGCGGCGGGCTTCTCCGGCTGCGGCTTGCACGCGGCCAGCAGCCCCACGGCGCACACGGAGACGAGCGCGTGACGGATGCTCATCATCTACCTCGTTAAATGGGAAGACGGTAATCGGAAGATGCGCATCCATGCCCGGCCGACGGGGAATCGGTCGGCAGTGAGGCCATGGACGGCATCGGCAGGATGCGCGGATTGTAGAACGCGATGCGTGCGCTGACAACCCGGCGGCAGAAAAGAAGACGGGGCAGGCATCGCTGCCCGCCCCGTCCTTTATCGTACGTCTACCAGACCCGGTCGAGGAGCGCCGGGGGGCGGCGGTGCCTACTTGGTCGGCGGGAAGACCGACATCGCCGGGACGGCCTCGCGGTCGGCGCCGTTGCCCTGGCCGTTGAAGCTGGCGTTGCCGTCCAGCATGCCGCTGCGGCCCACGAGCTGGGCGGCGAGCACGGTCTGGATCACGGCGGTGATGTTGTTGGCCGTCTCGTTACCCGCGCCGCCTTCCGCGCCGTTGCCGGAGATGGTGACCATGCGGGCCTGCGCCAGCGCGTCGGCGATCACCGGCGCGATCTGCGGCAGCATCTCGATCTGGCGGTAGCGGAAGTAGCTCTCGCCGCCCGCCTGGATGGCCGTGTTCACCTTGGCGATGCTCTCGGCCGTGGCCTGCGCGACGGTGGTGATGCGGATGGCCTCGGCCTGCGACTGGGCCTGCGCCTCGATGCGCAGCTTCTCGGCGTCGGCCTTGGCCTGCGCGATCTGCGTGGCGCCCAGCTCGGCCATGCGCTGCTTGGCGAGCGCCTCCTGCGTCTTGGCCGCGGCCTCGGCGATGAGCGCGGCGTTCGAAGCCTTGGTCTGCTCCAGCTCGCGCTGGCGGTCCGAGATCACGCGCTCGGCCTCGAGCGTGGCTTCCTTTGCGCGGCGCGTCTGCTGCGCGGCCACGATGTCGGCGTTGGCCTGCGCCTCGGCGGCGCTCTGGCGGCGGCGGGCCTCGGCGACCTCGCTCTGCACGACCTTGATGTTGAGCGAGTTGAAGATCAGGCCCAGGTCGGTGAGCTCGCGCGAGCACGCCTTGCGGATGATCACCGCCAGCGGGTCGTCGTCGTCCTCGGCCGCCACCATCACGCTGGTCTGCGGGATGGCGAGCGCCATGGCCGCGGCCTTCGACGGCGCCGTCTTGGCCGAGAAGAGCTGGTCGTGCGTGAGCAGGTTGATGGCGCGGCGCGCGGACGACGACAGCAGGTCGATGAGGATGTTGATCTGCTCCTCGTTCGGCTTGCTGAAGAAACGGTTCGCGGCCGTCTTGATGAGCTGGTCGGTGTCGCCCACGGAGACGATGGCGCTGGCGAGGACGCGCACCTTGATGGGCTGCGGCGTGCCGGTCTCGTCGAGGTCCGCCGTCTGGTCGGTGATGTCCAGGTCCACGTTGATGGCGCGGCTGCTCAGCGTGGTGCCGGTCGTGAGCAGCGGCATCTCCTTGCTCTTGCCCGGCCCGCGGTACGTGACCGTGCCCCCGGTGAGCCAGCTCACCATGCGGATCTCGCCCGCTTCCACGTTCCGGAGCAGCTTGCTCATGATGAGCGGGAACAAGATGAACAGGGCGAAGAAGATCGCCACCGCCACTACGATGATGTTCATTCGGTTCTCCTCGGCCGGGGGGCCGGTGGGGGAAAGGATCGGCAGACGACGAGCGGGCGCCGGACGGCGCGGCTCACGTGCCGAGGTGTGAGACCGTGCAGCGGTTGCGGGCGGGGTCCACCGCCTCGATCAGGACGCGGTCTCCCGCCCTGACGCGCACCCCCGCCTCGCGGTCCGCGGGCTGGAGGGTGCCCAGCACCTGCGTGATCTGCCCGTTCAGCTCGATGGACACGATGCCCTGCCCGTTGCGGTCGAACGAGGTGACGGCGTGCGCGGTGTCCATCACCGCCGTCTCCAGCGACAGCGCGGGCTTGGACGCGAAGCCCATCAGGAAGTTCCACATGCGGCTCACCACCAGCCGCTCCAGCGCCACGCCGCCCGCCAGCGCCGCGCCGAAGAGCAGCGGCTCGCCCAGGTACGGCCGGGCCAGCAGGCCGGTCGCGCCCAGCCCCAGCAGCACGCTGGAGAAGACGCGCGGTGAGAGCAGCCCCACGAGCATGCCCGCGAACCGGTCCGCGCCGCCGTGGTCCTGGTGGCCCTGCCCGCCGTGGCCGTGGTCGTGGCCCGCGTGGCCGTGCCCGGCGTGTGCGTGGGCGATGGCATGCCCGCCCGCATGGCCGCCGTGCAGCGACACGTCGCCAACGTCGTGGCCGTGGGCGCCCGCGTGGCCGTGCCCGTGACCGTGTCCGATGCCGCCGAACGCCATGAAGGCGAGCCCGGCGAAGCCCATCAGCATCAAGACGAGGTAGATGTCCATCCGAGTGTTCGCTCCGGAGCGAGGTGCGCGGCGTGTAACCCGATGCGCGCGAGAGATCTACGGAAGTGACCGCGGGGAGTTTCAGGAGCGGGCCGCCGCCGGATGAGGGGAGCCGGCGGGCAGATGTACAATATAGCCGATCCGGCGCCGCGCGTCTTCCCCCAAGTGGCGCAGTCGGCCTCCCAAGGGTACGCCGAAAGCCAACACGAGCGTGACGGGAAGACGGGCAGGCGTTGCAGCGCAACAATTTACCGGGGGAACTTCTGTCGTCAACCCTGACGTTCCCGAGCTTCGGAGGCGGGAGCCTGCGAATCTACCGAGTCGTCGTGGACGGGGTCACGCAGTCGATGCAGCGCCGCGAAGCGTTGGCAGACGATGGTGAAGGAGGGCCGACGTTCGTCTTCTGCCGAATCCACCCATCGGCGCTTCCGCTATGACGTTCGTCGACGAAGACGCAGATCCCCGCATAAAACACAATGTGCCTCAAGAGTCCGTCTGGCAAGTAGATAGGCGCTTCCGGGAACGTGACTTGCAACCGCATCCCATCCCCGTTTCCACGGCCTGGTCGCGCGGCGGGGACGGATCGCCAACCGGAACCGAGGAGGAACGGATGGATCGCTACGGAAGCGACTACGAGGGCCGGATGTGGAGCACCCACAGCGCGGGAAATGACCGCGGCTGGTTCGGCGGGGGCGGGTACGACCGCGACTTCGGCGGGCGCGGCGCATACGGCGGGAACGGCATGCGCGGACCGAAGCCCGCCTGCCAGGAGCACTACGGCATGGACGCGGGCGAAGCCCGGCGCGGCATGTACGACCGCGACTTCCAGGGCGGGCGCGGCAGCTACGGCGGCCAGGGCGGCTGGGAGCGCTCGTACGGGGGCGGCTACTCCGGGCAGGGCGGCCCCCGGCAGAGCTACATGGCCGGCAACGGCTACGGCGGAGCCGGGCGCGGCATAGGCGGCTACGACCGCGAGATGCGCGGCGGCCAGGGGGGCACGGGATGAACCGCGGCGGCCGGGGGATGCAGGGCGGCCGCAACGGCATGCAGGGCACGGGTATGCACGGCGGCGGCGGGACCGTGGACACGGGCGGGTACGGCGGATACGGCAACGCCGGGACGCGCTTCCGCAGCGGCAACGCGGGCGGCGTGCAGCCGGGCGAGTACTTCCGCGGCTACGGCCACGGCTCCGGGGGATACGAGCCCTCCTGGTGACGCCGGAGCGATCAGGCCGAACGGGCGCCTTTCCCACGAGGGAGAGCGCCCGTTCTCGCTTCGATTACTCGCCGCCGGGCTTCGGCTTCTTCCGCCGCGAGGGCCGGATGTCCTCCGCGGGCTTGGGAGGACGCTCGTCGTCGAAGAGCCCTGCGTCGTCGGGTTTCGGCGCGCGGCGCTTGGCGGCGGGCGGGACGGGAACCTTGGGGAAGATGACCGCCGCCGTGTCGTCCGCGAGGGAGCGGAAGACGGCGCGGCCGCTGCGCTTGAGCACCGCCATCGCACCCCGCACCTCGTCCGCGACGAGGTCCGTGTCGGCGAGGGCGATCAGGATGGCGCGGAACGGCACCGTGCGCCCGGCGAACCGTGCGGCGACGACATCCGCGACGGCGGCGACGTCCACCGGCTGCGGAGCCGCGGCCGGAGGCGCGACGACGTCGGCCGAGAAGAGCTCCAGGACTTCGGACTCCGCGGCGGGCCGTGGGATCCGTGCGGCACGGGTGCCTGCGCGGTCGGGTGCCGAATCATGGACCGAGGCGGCACGTAGCACGCCGTTCATCGCCAGCGTTCGCGCGGGGTCTGGCGCGAGCTGGAAGAGGTGGAGCAGCGCGGCGGGTTCCGCATCTCCCGAAGCTCCAGCATCTCCCGAAGCTGCGGCATCTTCCGACGCTGCCGGGGGATGCAGGGCGAACGGCCGGACCGTGCGGCCGGGGCCGATGGTGCGCAGGCGGTCGCGGTAGCGGTCTAGGATGCGCTGCTCGGCGGCGGCGGGGCCCGCGGTGCGCTCGGCCTCGCGCCAGACGCCCAGCCACTCGTGGCGCGCGTCGCCCATCAGTGCGGAGTAGCCGTCCACGATGCGGCGGGCGTACGCGGGGAGATCGGCCAGAGGGGTGCCGCCGAAGCGCGCCTGCTTGTGCAGGTCCGCATGCGGGAAGGCGACGAGCAGCTCCGCATCTCCCGACTCCGCCAGCGTACGCACCAGGCCCCACGGCAGCCGGCGCGGAGAGGGCGGCGCGAGCAGGCAGAGCGCGTCGGTCGCGGAAGATGCGAGCCGCGCCACGTCTTCCGCCACGTCCGCGAAGTCGGCCTCCACCAGGGCGACCTCGCCCGGTGCGGCGGATTCCAGGCCGCGCATCTCCCGGACCGGCGTGCCCGCGGCCTCCAGCGCCTCACGGATGGCCTGGACGTGCGCGGGGTCCTCCTCGACCAGCACGACGCGCAGGTGCAGCGGGTGGCGCGGCCCGCCCTCGCTCGCAACGGCCTCCGCGAGCGCGGAGACGGCGGCGAGTGCACGCGCGCACGACTGGCCGCGCGTGGCGAGCGGGCCGGCGAGCGCGGAGCACGCAAACGCGTCCACGTACAGGAGATGGTGCTCCGGCGCGGGCGCGTCCGCATCTTCCGGCTTGGGGAGCGGGCGGCGCGCGGCGAGGCGCACCCACTCCGCCAGGTAGCCGGGGAGCAGGGCGCGCAGCAGGTCTTCGGAGGTGGAGAGGTGCGCGCCGGTCACGCGGAACGGTGAGGAGGGGGCCCGCCGCGGACGCCTTCGCCCGCCGCAAGCCCCAAAGAAAGCAGGAGCGGCAGCGCGACGAAACCCCGGCGGCCCCAGTGGACGCGCGGCGTCCGCAGAGCGGGCCCGCGCCGCAGCGCCCCGCGCCGCCCGGTTTCGCCCGAAGCTGGACAGAAGTGCCTCACGCGGAGGCGCGGAGACCGCGGAGAACAAACCGCTTCTCCGGCGTTCTCCGCGGCTCCGCGTGAGATTGCCGTCCGTCGTGCCGGTCGAGGCCGGTACGGGCCTTGCGCGCCGCGTGCGCGGGTCCGGCGGGACGTCCGCGGGCAACGCGTCACGACACGGGAGGGAAGATGCAGGCGACGGAGAGCCGGAAGGCGACGGTGCGATGCGCGTCGTGCGGCAAGCTGAACCGCGTGGACGTGGCCCGCGCGAAGGACCGGCCCAAGTGCGGCCACTGCGGCAAGCCCATCGCGCTGGACCGCCCGCTCGTGCTGGGCGACGCGGACTTCGACCGCCTGGTGGCAGATGCGCAGGTGCCCGTGCTGGTCGACTTCTACGCCGACTGGTGCGGGCCGTGCAAGATCATGGCGCCGGTGCTGGACCAGTTCGCGCGCGACCGGGCGGGCGGGCTGCTGGTCGCCAAGGTCGACACGGACGCGAACCCCGTGGTGTCGCGGCGGTTCGGCATCAGCTCCATTCCCACGCTCATCCTCTTCCGCGGCGGGCGCGAGGCGGGCCGCGAGCTGGGCGCCATCCCCCGGCCGCGGCTGGACGCGCTGGTGGGGCCGCCGCTTGCCTGACGCCCCGCGCGAGCCCACGCACGTGGCCGGCACCGGCGGCTACGTGCCCGCGGGCGTGCTGGGCAACGCGGAGGTGGCGGCGAGCGCGGGCGTGACCGAGGAGTGGATCGTGCGCCGCACGGGGATCCGCGAGCGCCGCATCGCCGCGCCGGACGAGGGCGCCGCGGCGATGGCGGGCCACGCGGCCGCGCGGGCGCTGGAGAGCGCGGGGATGGAGGCGCGGGAGCTGGGCCTGGTCCTCGTCGCCACGTCCACGCCGGACCACCTGACGCCGCCCACCGCGTGCGAGCTGCAAGCCACGCTGGGGGCCGGGCGCGCCGCCTGCTTCGACATCGAAGCGGGCTTCGCGGGCTGGGTCTACGCGCTGATCACGGCCGATGCCCTGCTCCGCGCGGGCCTCGCCGGCCACGCGCTCGTCGTGGGAGTCGAGAAGCTGTCCACGGTCACGGACCGTTCCGACCCGGCGACGGGGCCGCTGTTCGGCGACGGTGCGGGCGCGGTGGTGCTGTCGCGCGGGGCGGGGCTGCTGGCGGTGCGCTCCACGTCGTGGTGGGCCGACGGGCGCCTGGCGGACGCCCTGGTGCGGCCCGCGGGGGGCGCGCTCCAGCCGTTCGACCGGCGGGTGCTGGAGGAGCGCAGCCACCTGCTGCGGATGGAGGGCACGCGGCTGTTCAAGGCATCCGTGCGCACGATGGCGGCGCAGGCCGCAGCGGCGCTGGAGGGCGCCGGGATCTCCGTCGCCGACCTGGGGCTCGTCGTCCCGCACCAGGCCAACCTGCGCATCATCGAGAGCCTGGGCCGCGAGATGGACCTGCCGCCCGGGCTCGCCTTCGTCAACATCGGCCGCTACGGCAACACCGGCGCGGCCACCATCCCCCTCGCCTTCGACGAAGCCGTCCGCGCGGGCCGCACGGCGGACGGGCGCCCCACGCTGCTCGTCAGCTTCGGCGCGGGCGCCACGGCAGGCGCGGTGGTGCTGGGAGATGCGCGGCCTGGAATGCCGTAGCGCGCATCGAGAAGACGAAATGCGGGAGAATCGGTGCGGCCTGTATCGCCCTGGCGGCTAAAGCCGCGGGCTACGACGGCACGAAGCCCACCGCCGTGGGCTGCTACCGATGGTCGAATCGCTTCGGTGAGACTCCGCGAAGGCAAGTCGATCTACCCGAATTCCGTATAAGACGGGAGATGCGCAGCCAGCCGCGCATCTCCCGTCTTTCACACCGCGCCGGACGCCGCGCCGGACGCCGGCGCTACCGCCCGCGCATCTGGGCCGCGGCCTGGCGCTCGAACTCGCCGACGTCTTCGAAGTAGCGGCGGGCGATGGGCGGGTGCGCGGGGTTGGTGTAGATCTCCGCCACCGGGTTCGCGATCACGCCGGCGATGATCTCTGCGACCTCCTCGGGCGTCTGCGGCTGCATGGCGCCGTGCGGGGGCGGGGGCGGCCCGCCGGGTGACGCGCCCACCGCGTTCGCGGCGAACTCGGTGGTGACGATGCCGGGCATCACCAGCGTGACGTGGATGCCGGGGTGCCTGGCTGCCAAGTCCACCCGCAGGTTGGCGGTGAGCGCGTTCAGCGCCGCCTTCGCCGCGTTGTACGCGGAGCGGATGGTGGCGACGGGCACGCGCCCCAGGAACGACGACACGTTCACCAGCTGCCCCGCCCCGCGCTCCACGAAGTGCGGCACGATGGCCTGCATGCCGTATAGCGCGGACTTCACGTTGACCTCCATCATCCGGTCCACGTCGTCGTCCGTCAGCTCCAGCACGGAGCGGCTGATGCCCTGCCCCGCGTTGTTGACCCACACGTCCACGCCGCCGAACGCCTCGATGGCGCGGTCGCGCAGCCGCTCCACGTCCGCGCGCTTGGTCACGTCCGTCGGGACGGCGAGGACGCCGGCCGCGCCCGCATCGCGCACCTCGCCGGCCACGCGCTCCAGCTCCGCCTCGCGGCGGGCGGCCAGGACCACGCGGTGCCCCTGGCCGCCCAGGTGCCGCGCGAGCGCCGCCCCGATCCCGCCGCTCGCGCCCGTAATCACCACCACCTTGCTCGCATCCGCCATCGCTCGTCTCTCCCGTCAGGTCGTCGTTGCCCACCTCGCGCCGCCACACCGCATCCCCCGCGCCGCAGTGCGCACTCGAGGGCGCTCGTCTACCCGCGAGGAGGTGGAGCACGATCTGGATCGGAGGCCAGATGTCCGGTAGCTGCGAGTGATCGAATAATGTGACGCATTCAGTTCGATTGATCCGTGTTGGGAAGAGATGACGGCGCTGCTCATCCTCTTCGTCCGGCCGACCCTTTCTGAACTCAGATCGGCATCATCAGGGATGACACGGGACACGGAATCGGTCTGGAAAGGTGTTGACAGATACCTTCTCCGGATGTCATCCTCAGCCGTACTCGCGGATTCGCATCCGCCACGGCCATCTCGCACCGGAGACACGCATGAAGAAGCTGAAGCTGGACATGGAGACGCTGGACGTCACCTCGTTCGAGACCACGAAGGAAGGCGAGAGCCTGCGCGGCACCGTGCAGGGCCAGTACTACACGCCGGACGTTCTGAAGGACTTCGCGAAGTCGTGGCTGGAAGCCTGCGTCTGAGCACGGGGCGGCGGCGTAGACCGCAGCCACGTAGATGATCGGCGAGGAGGCCGGGTTCCCGTGGAGGAGCCCGGCCTTCTCTCTTGGGACTCCAGGAGAAATCGGGGGCGCACCACATCTCCGCCACAAAATGGAGTTCGTCGTCGCGTCGGATCGCCTCGCCCGGCAAACCGTTATCGCATCAACACGTTGGGCAGCGACTCTGCCGGAGCCGGACGGTCTGCGACGCGTGCGGGTAGCACAGGCGGTGTCCGGGGGGCTTTACGGTAAGACGTGGCCGGCGTAGTCTGTTTACCCGGTTCAACGTCTCCGCATGCTCGTACGCAAGGCGCGAGGCATGGCCTTCCACACCGCTCCCCACCGCCAATGTCCATCGCAGACGCAACCGTAGCGAACGGCCTCACGCCCAGCGAGCTGGTCCTCTTCTTCGCGGACCAGTTCGCGCCGAAGGGAAGCATGACCCAGGGGAAGGAAGATCTGCTGCTGGGAGAAGGCAACGTCGCCGTGAACCCGCTGTCCGAGACGCTGGTGACGGTTGCGCTGCTCTGGCTGCGGCAGGCGGGCGCCGCGAAGCTGGAGCACCGGTCCAAGAAGGCGCTCTTCGGCCTGATGACCAAGCAGATCGTGGAGGTCCAGCGCGCCGGCACCCCGGCGGCCGCCCCGCGCCCGAACACGCTGGAGGCGCTGCTGCTGAACGCGCTGCCGTCGCACCCCACCGAGGTGCACACCTTCGTGTACGAATTCCTGCGCGAGGACATGAGTTGGCCGCAGCAGTTCCTGGTCGACCTGGTGAAGACCGGCGTGGCCGACACGGGCCTGATCCGCCTGGAGAAGGTGAAGAAGATGATGATCTTCACCTCCACCAAGGCCGTGCTGGGCGAGGGTGCGCGCGAGGCCATCGCCGGGCGCGGCG